>CALXSA010000037.1 GCA_944390995.1 uncultured Clostridia bacterium | reverse complement strand
ATGCCCAAAGTGGAATGGTGGCAAGTCCAAAATATACATTCCAATACAAGACAAGCGGAGCAGGAAGCTATACTACACCAAACGGAGCAAGCAATATTTCAAATGCAACATACACATTTACGGGTTTGACGCAAGGCACAACATATGATATTCAAGTAGTAGTAAATGGAGATAATGCAGGAAATACAGGAACTGGCACACTTACAAATCAAACTACAGCAACAGTGCCAGGAGCAAGTGAAGGATTAGAAACAGGAAGTATTACAGCAAGCCCAGCATCATGGGACAATTACAAAGCAAGTACGACATTAACAACTACAACGGATTTTAAAATACAGTATCAGGTAAATGGAACAGCAGAAGGAAGTTGGTCAGAGGCAGCAAATAGCCCAGTCACAGTAAGTAACTTAAACCATGGCGACACAGTTAATGCTAGGTTAACTGATGGAACAAATGCAGGAAGCCATGCAACAATAACCATACTAGACGGAGGCAACCCAACAGTAAGCGTAAGCATAGGAGAAATAGGAGAGACAAGTATAGCAGTAAGTGTAAGTGCAAGTGATACCGAAAGTGGATTAGCGACAACAGATACGTATAAATATTATGCAAATAATGAATTGAGACATACAGGAACAGAGACAAGCTTTACAATAACAGGACTAACAGCAGGGACAAAATATACGATAAAAGTAGAGGCATATGATAAAGCAGGAAATTCAGGTTCGGATACAAAAGAAGTTACAACAACGGAGCCAAGTATACCAGAAACCACAACCCAAGTAGCAAATTATGCAGATGTGGACGGAAACGGAACAGTAGACGGAGTAATCTACGCAGATTTAGCAATAGGCGGAAGTGGAAGTGGACTAGGACAAAGATATACAATAACAAAAGGAAGCAATTTCAAGAAATATAAAGTAACGCAGGAAAGTTACTCAGGAAGTTTTGGAACAGGAAAAGTAATAGCACCAATAAGTGGAAGCAGTGGAAATGAAAGATTCTATGTAATGGCATTGGAAAATGCTGCATCAGGAACATATACATTCTGGAGTGGATCGACAAGTGTAGTAACATCAACAGATTTTGGAACAGGAGAATCAAACACAGCAGCAATGAAAGCAAAAGGAAGTACAGGAATGTGGGGGATAAGCGCAGTACAAAGCGGAACATGGAATGGTTCAAGCGGATGGTATGTACCATCACGAGGCGAGTGGTCAGCGTTCGCAGACCAATTAGACATAACGACCGGCAACTACACGAACAAGGGCCTTTCGCACCACTACTGGTCGTCTTCGCAGAACTCTACGTACCACGCTTGGGACGCGACCTTCAGCAACGGCTACTTCGACGGCCGCAACGTCAGCGACTACTGCTCTGTGCGCCTCGGCACGACTTACTAAGTTTGAAAAACTATCCGAAAATGGAGCTTGTCAAGGCTAGTGAGAAAACGTGCCAGAACGGAAATTAGACCTGATTAACATAATACACAAGTTTACCATAATGCAATGGCAGGTATTAGACATTAAACTAAAACCAACATAAGGTCTTCGTAAGAAGCCTCATGTTGGCTGAAATAAAACAAGCAGGAAACATTCCCCAAATCTTAGTTTCTTGCTTGTGAACAAAACAGTAGTGCTGGAGATGACGGCTAGAAGTACAATAGCCATTATTCTCCGGTGCTACTGTTTTTTTGCTCCGTCCCTAAAAACAGTTCACAAAAAATGTAACTTTTTTGTGAAAATTGTTGTCAAAAAAATATAATAAGTATATAATTGGGGTGTAATGAATTTATATATAAATTTATTTAGACAAAGGAGGAGTTTTTATGTTAAAAGCAAACATAGGTTGGAGCACAGAAGCAGATAATTTTGAGGCAGGAAGAACTTCAGCAAAGAAGGCTGTGGTTGATTTAGTTCAAACAAAGGTGGCATTTTTGTATACATCAGCTGATAATGATGTTAAGAAAGTGCTAGAGGGAGCAAAGGCTGAGCTTGGTACAGCGCCTATTATTGGTTGTACATCAAGTGGTGGAATTATAGTTCCAGATGGATACATTAGTTCTGAGAATGGTTTCGTTGGAATTATGGCTTTAGGAGACCCAGATACAACTGTGGGAGTAGCTGGCTCAGCAAAACAAAAAGATGCTAGAGCAACAGGTAGGATGCTTGCAAAAGAAGCGATGGAAAAAGCAGGACAAACTGGAGCACCAGCATATTTCTATATGGTAGCTTCTCCAGCAGAGGAGGAAGATTACCTAAAAGGTATAGAGGATGTTATTGGCAGAGTGCCATTCTTTGGTGGTAGTGCAGCCGATAACACAGTATCAGGCGAGTGGAGCATTTTCACAAATGATACAGTATTTTCTGATGGTTGTGCAGTGGCGTTTTTCTACACAGATAAGCCAATGGCAAATGTGTACACAGGCGCATATCATGAGACGACAAATTCGGGCGTTATTACAAAAATAGATGGAAAGAGAACTTTGGTTGAGATTGATGGAGTTCCAGCAATGAAGAAATATGCAGAGTGGACAGGCAAAAAGTTAAAAGATATGGCAGGTGGAAATTTACTTTCTCAAACAATTTTAGCACCTCTTGGTGTAAAAGATAGATTAGGAGATTTGGTTGCAATTCGTCATCCTATGAATGGAAATGATGATTACTCAATGAATATAGGCAACAATTTGGCTGTAAATACAGCTGTTATTCAAATGGAGGCAACTGTTGACGAGCTAATTGATTCTACAGGAAAAGCTATGAAGGAAGCTAAGAAAAACTTAAAGCAAGATGTTGGAGCTTACCTATTAGTTCACTGTGGTGGAAGAAAATTAGGAATTGGAGACAGAATTGATGAGGTTGCAAAACAATTAAAGAAAGAGGCAGATGGAGTTCCATTTATGACAATATTTACATTTGGTGAATATGGTTCTAAGGACCACGGAGCAAATACATGTGGAGGTTTAATGCTTTCTTTCACAGCTATTGCAAAATGAATTACACCGCCTACGGAGGAAGTAGGCAGTCAGAATATGGCACAGGAGATGAATTCAGGTACGAGCCTGAATGAAGAAATAGAGCAAGAGCTGGCTGAGGATATTAATGCTCAAAGTGCAGAATTAGAGGAATTGAACAAAAAGGTGAATAGTTGGAATATGGCGTTAAATTCAAAGCAAGGTTTAAAAGTACAAGATAATATACAGACACAGGATAAAAAAAGGAGGGAAACTAGCGTGAAAAATTTAATAGGATATGAATGGAAAGAAGCTTCTAATGGAGCTAAAATAGAAGTTGTAAACCCAGCTACAAGTGAGCTTATTGATACAGTTCCAAATGTTACAGAGGAAGATGTAGATGAAGCTGTAAAAGTTGCTATGGTAGAGCAAAAGAAATGGGCAGAGGTGCCAATTCATGAGAGGGCTGACAAATTATATAAATTTGTAGATTTAGTAGAGGAAAACAAAGAAAGACTAGCTCAGCTTTTAACTGCTGAAACAGGAAAGCCTATAAAAGAAGCAAGAGGAGAAATTGCAAATGTTAGAATAGGTGTTAGAGCATTTATAGAAAGAGCAAAACATTTATATGGTGAGAGCATTCCAGCAGGACAAGAAGCTGGTCAAGAAAAAACAATGCAAATCACAAAAAGATACCCAATAGGCGTTATTGCAGCGATTATACCATTTAACTTCCCAAGTGACTTATTCTGTCAAAAAGTGCCACCAGCACTACTTATGGGAAATAGTATAATTGTAAAACCATCAAATTATAACCCATTAACATTAATTGAATATGTAAAATTAATGATAGAAGCTGGAGTACCAGCAGGTTGTATTCAAATATTAACAGGTGATGGCCCAAAAGCCGGACAAGCACTAGCTAGACACCCAGGAGTACATTTAGTATCTTTAACAGGTGGAACAGCAGCAGGTATACAAACAATGGGAACTTGCTCACAAAACCTAACACATGTAATGCTTGAACTTGGCGGAAATGATGCATTTATCTTCTTAGAAGATGGAGACATGGATTTAGCTGTTAAAGAAACCATCTGGGGAAGGTTATACAATGGCGGACAAGTTTGCTGTGCAAGTAAGAGATTTTTAATTCACAATTCAAGAAAAGCAGAATTTATAGAAAGAATGAAAGAGGTCATATCAAATCTTAAAGTTGCAGATCCAACAAAAGAAGATACAGATATGGGACCGATGATTAATATAAATGCTGCCAAGAGAATTGAGGAACAAGTTAATAAAACAGTTGCAGAAGGTGCTACAATAGTATGTGGTGGAAAGAGAGAAGATGCATACTACTATCCAACAATATTAGATAATGTAACAAGAGATATGGAAGTTGCAAAAGATATGGAAATATTCGGACCTGTAATCTCTGTTATAGGATTTGATACTGTAGAAGAAGCAATCGAAATTGCTAACCAATCTTCTTATGGTCTATGTGGATGTGTTATTACTAAAGATTATTCATTAGGAATGAAAATCGCAGATAGACTAGAATGTGGTGGAGCAATTGTAAATGGTGCAAGCTTCTATCGTTCATTCGAAATGCCATTTGGTGGATGGAAACACAGTGGTATAGGAAATGAAGGAGTTCTTACAACACTTCAAGAAATGAGCAGAATTAAAACAATTATTTTGAAAAATATATTTTAGGAGGAAAAGATAAATGGCAGTTACAAAATTTGTTTTGAATGAGACATCTTATTTTGGTGAAGGTGCAAGAAGTGTTCTTGCAGACGAGATTAAAAATAGAGGGTTCAAAAAAGTTTTAGTAGTTACTGATAAATCACTTTATGAAGTGGGTGTTAGCAAAAAGGTAACAGACATATTAGATGAAGCAGGTATTGAATATGGTGTATTCCATGACGTGCTTCCAAACCCACCAATCGCAAATGTAAATGCAGGTATAGCAATGTGCAAAGAGATTGGTGCAGATTTAATTGTTGCAGTGGGTGGAGGTTCAAGTATAGATACTGCAAAGGGTATATCTATTATTATGACAAACCCAGATAGAGCAGATGTTGTTTCATTAAATGGTGCATCTAATACAAAAAATAAAGGGTTGCCAATTATTGCACTTCCAACAACAGCTGGTACAGCTGCGGAGGTTACAATAAATTATGTTATAACAGACCCTGAAAGAGAAATAAAAATGGTTTGTGTTGATGAGCACGACATTCCAATTATTGCAATAGTTGATACAGAGCTTATGGCTTCTATGCCAAAGTCAATTGCTGCATCAACAGGAATGGATGCTTTAACACATGCAATAGAAGGATATATAACAAAAAATAGAAATACAATGTCTCAAATGTTTTCTATGAAAGCTATTCAATTAATTTATGATAACTTAGAGAAGGCTGTAAATGAAAGAGACCAAGAGGCTATAAACAACATGGGACTTGGCCAATATATAGCAGGTATGGCATTCTCAAATGTTGGTCTTGGTATAGTTCATTCTATGGCACACCAATTAGGTGCTGTATATGACACGCCACACGGTTTGGCAAATGCTATACTTCTTCCAACAGTTATGAAGTTTAATGGGGAGACAAGCTATGAGGAATATAGAGAAATTCTAACTCATGCTTTCCATACAGATGCAACTAGATTTACTAAAGAAGAAGTTATAAAAACTTTCTGTGAGAAAATAAAAGATTTATCAGAGAGGGTTGGAATAACTCAAACTGTAGGTGAAGTTGGTGGAAGACAAGAAGATATACCAATGCTTGCTGATAAAGCAATGGAAGATCCTTGCAAACCAGGAAATCCAAGAGATGTTACGAAAGAAGACTTCATCAAGTTGTTTGAAGAAGCTATGTAAGACGACAGTGATAGCGAATAAATGAAGGATTTAATAATTTTATTTTAAAAAAACTCCCTCATGCAAGTCTGCATGAGGGAGTTTTGTACCCTAAGGGCGGGCATGAGGGTTAACGAATAATTTGGACTCTTTCAGGGTCGGAGTTGGTCTCGATAATGTCGAGAGTCATAGGGATAAGTTTTGGATTCAGCTTGTGAGTTACAAGGCAAACAAGGGTAGTTAACTTACCGTTGACTCTACGGCGGGCGAGTTCCAAATCGGGCAGATGAACCACTTTCTTCAGCATCCGAATCTCGTCGTCAAAATACGAGAAATTCTTAGGCATCCGGTGATGAGTGCCCCATTCCTTATAGAAGGAGTTGGCAACTTCTCTGTCATCGATAGAAAAGTCAAAGGGCATTTCTACGACCAACCGTCTGTCGTCTTGGAATTCTGATGCGGAGTACTGCCTGACTCTGATAGTCATCTTCATAACGATAACCTCCTCAAATATTTAGTTACTAAAAGTAACCTATGATTAGTATAACACAATTTCGAAATAAATGCAAAAAAATTGCAATTAAAAACAAATTGTGGTATAATATATTGTAATTCCACGATGTGTGGAAAATCTATTGAAGGGTTGTGTCACCCATGTTGAGAACAAGTTACAGAGGAATCGATGTCGTTATTAAGGAAGGGCCTCTGAGCTCTATGGAAAACAGAAGTTTCTCGGAACTTCTGGACTGCGCAGTCTGGAACCGGTTTGGTTACAGATTAGCAGGCGGGTCTTTCCACAGAGGAGACCTTCATGTAGGGTTTGATACGGGTTGTTCTGTCAGCTGGCAGGAACCTGTTGCAAAATCTATCATGAGAGACTTTCACATCGACAAGGTGTTTGTTGACGGTATCGAGTTCTGTCGATAAACAACCCAGCCTCTTATAGAGGCATCAAAAACTCCCCCGGGACTCTGGGGGAGTTAATTTTGTTAGATGACAAAATTTTGAAAAACTTAAGTTCTAAGTTTTGATTGCTTATGCAGGCTCAAATCTTATTTCACAATAATAGTTTGCTCATGAGTGTAAATTACCATACCGGGTTTACTGCCGGAAGGTTTCTTCACATATTTAACAAATGTGTAATCTACAGGCACATTTGAAGATTGACCTGCCTTGCTATGTTCCTTTGCCAAACCAGCGCATTTATTAATTGTTTCCTGACTTGGCACCTTATTTGCTGTTTTTAAAATAACGTGGCTGCCGTGAAAGTCTTTTACATGAAGCCAAATGTCATTTTCATTAGCAATTTTTGTTGTTAAGAAGTCATTTTGCCTATTATTTTTTCCAACAAGAACTGTAAAGCCGTCAACTTCAAACTTTAGTGGTTCTCCAATACCAGTTTTCGCAAAATTCGAGCGACCAATGTTTTTATTTTTAGAGTTCTTTTTCACGGTTTTGCCTGAGCTTTTTTCTTTGATAACAGAGGTTTCTATCAATTCTCCATAAATATTGTCCAATTCATTAATTGTTTTGGCAGAGTTTATTTCATATACAATGCTTTCTAAATAATCAATATTTGCTACTATATCAACCTTTTGCTTATCCACATACTGCTTTGTGCTTTTCAGCTTTTGATATTTTTTGAAAAACTTTTTTGCATTAGCAGAAGGGGAAATGCTCTTGTCAAGCTTAATAGTAATTGGAGAGTTGTTGTCATAATAGTTCTCTAATGTAATTTCCTCTACATTATGCTCTTTTATTCTGTATAGGTTTGAAGTTATTAATTCTCCATACAATCTATAGTTTTCTGCTTCTTTGCACTCTTGCAGTTTTGCATTAATGCTATCTAACTTCTCATTAAATTTTTTTAATCTATTCAAAATAAATCTTAGCAAACTATCTCTGTAATTTACAAATGTTGTGCTATTTTCTTTTTCTATGTAATAATCGTCTATAAAAAAGTTGATTTGCAAGTTGTTATCTTTAGCATTAGAATTATTATTGGCATTTGGCTTGCTTGTGGTATAATTTGAAATATATTTAAGCACATAATCGTCATTAAAACCTACACATGCAACATTTTCTGTACTTTCTAATAATTTGCCAATATATTCAAACAGTTTATGAGACGAGGTTTCGCTTAATTCATCTTCTATGTCTAACCATGTTTCAAAAGCTTGGACAGAAGTTTTGCAAATTCCTGTAAATGTACTACTTAATATTTTTTGCATGCTAGAGCTACCAAGTCTTTTAGAATTATTTACAAGCACTCTATAGAACTCGTCTTTGTCTTTTATTTCTACAAAATCTAATTTATCTGACTTAGGAGCACAGTATTTTTCTCCAGCAAAGATATTTCTGTTAGAACCAGAATTTAGCGAGAAATGCTTTAGCGCATCAATAATTATGTCCTCATTATTAAGAAGTATAATATTACTATGCTTTCCCATAAGCTCAATAACAAGCTTTTTTATAGAAAAATCATTCGACTTATTAAAACCTTCAAACTCAATAAAAATAATTCTCTCCAAATTGTCAGTGTAAATATTTGTTATGTGAGTGCCTAGCAAGTACTTTCTTAGCGTCATACAAAAATTTGGAGCCTGGTTTGGGTTAGGCTTAGGGTGAGTTGTAAGATTAGCTCTATAATATTTGGAATTAATATTAAAATTAAGTGCGTATTTTACTCCATTGGAATATATGCCAAGTAGTATTTCCTCGTAGCTTGGCTCAAAAATCTTATCGACTTTTCCGTTTATAATTTTATCTTTTATTTCATTAACAACCGAAAAATTCATTAAACCATCGTAAGCCATTTGTTTCCTCCTACTATAAAATAGAGTTGCACCCCAATTCTAGCACAAATTAAGAAAAATATCAAATTTCTATTGACTTAAAAGCGTTGGTGGCATATAATTAGACGCATAGGAAACTTCAGGAGGTATCTTTATACATATGAATAATGCAAATGTTTTTTATACTACAAATAAAGATTATGACAACACAAAAGACGAAGAATTAATAGAAATTATTAAGGCTGGAGATGAACAAGCCTTTGACTACCTAATTAACAAATACAAAGAATTAGTTAATATGAAAGTGAGTAAGTATTTTATAATTGGCGCAGAAAGGGAAGATATTGTTCAGGAAGGCTTAATTGGGCTATTTAAGGCTATTAAAGATTACAAACCAGACATGCAAAATTCTTTTAAGAGCTTTGCTAATATGTGTATAGAAAGACAGCTAATAACTGCAATAAAAACATCAAACAGACAAAAACATATGCCATTGAATTCATATTTGTCCTTAAATCTATCAGCTTATGATGAGGATGATAGCGATAGCGACACATCACTAATAGATATTTTTGATGCGTCTTCAGCAGAAGACCCATTAGATACTTTGACTAAAAAAGAGTACTTCAAATTTATTGAAGAAACAATAGACAAGACATTAAGCGATTTCGAGAAAAAAGTTCTTAGCCAATATATCAATGGTAAAAGTTATGTTCAAATAGCAGAAAATCTAGATACTCCTGTAAAATCAATAGATAATGCAATTCAACGTATACGTAAAAAAGCTATAAAAGGCTTAAAACAAGAGTGATGCTTGCTGTATGAAAGCAAATCTCTTAAAATAAAAGTGCTTCTATAGCTCAGTAGGTAGAGCACAGCCATGGTAAGGCTGGGGTCGGCAGTTCGATTCTGCCTGGAAGCTCCAAAAATATTATAGATAGTGTATATAAATCTACTAAAACAGAAGATAAAACATTATCCATAACCTGAAGAATTAAACGATTCTTCAGGTACAATAAAAAAGTGAACAAAGGGGAAAGCAAATGGAAAAGTTTTTGCAAATATTAAATAAAGAAGTTAATGATGAAACAGCAGCTTTTGCAATTTTAGGTGCAATGGTGCTTACTTTTTCTATAACGTTACTTATATTTGATATTATAAGATGAACAAAAACCCGATTAATATGAGACTTGAAAATGGAAGGGAGGACATGCTAAAAAAGCATAAGACAGATGAAATTAGGAATAGTAGGATTGCCAAATGTAGGAAAAAGCACAATGTTTAATGCAATTACTAATGCTGGGGCTGAGTGTGCCAATTATCCATTTTGCACTATAGAGCCAAATGTTGGAGTTGTACCAGTGCCAGATGAAAGATTAGAAGTGCTTACGAAAATGTATAATGCTAAAAAGACCACTCACGCTGTAATTGAGTTTGTAGATATTGCAGGTCTTGTAAAAGGAGCAAGTAAAGGTGAGGGGCTAGGAAATAAATTTTTGTCACATATTCGTGAGGTAGACGCGATTTGCGAAGTAGTAAGATGCTTTGAAGATACTAATATTACTCATGTTGATGGCAGTATAGACCCAACACGAGACATAGAAACAATTAATTTAGAGCTTATTCTAGCAGATATTGAGACAGTTGATAAAAAAATTGATAATGCAAAAAAGAAATTGAAAGCAGATAAAAAATATCAAGAGGAAGTTGATTTGTTTGAAAAAATCAAGAAAACACTAGAAGCGGGCAAGTCAGCAAGAACAATTGAATTTAATGACGAAGAAAAAGAAATTTTGAAAGACGCGTTTTTACTTACAACAAAGCCAATATTGTATATCGCAAATGTTTCGGAAGAACAGCTAGCAAACCCTTTTGAAGACAAGTATGTAAAACAAGTTGCAGATTATGCTAAACAAGAAAATGCAGGAGTTATTCCTCTTTGCGTAAAAATTGAGGAGGAGCTTGCAAGCTTAGAAGGTGAAGATAAAAAGGAAATGCTGGAAGCTCTTGGAATAGCGGAATCTGGTTTGGACAAGGTTGTTAAAGCAAGCTACGATTTATTGGGCTTAATGTCTTTCTTAACAGCAGGAGAGCCAGAAGTTAGAGCATGGACAATAAAGAAAGGAACAAAAGCTCCACAAGCAGCAGGAAAAATACATAGTGATATTGAAAGAGGTTTTATCAGAGCAGAAATAGTTTCTTATGACGATTTGGTTAGAGAAGGTAGTATGAATGCAGCGAAGGAAAAAGGCTTGGTTCGCTCTGAGGGCAAAGATTACATAATACAAGAAGGAGATATAGTACTTTTTAGATTTAATGTGTAGTATCCCACGTGGAGCTATTTATAGATAATAAGTTTTAAATAGTAATTATATTTTGACAAATTATGAAAAAAAATTACAAAAGTACTTGACGTGCAAGATAAATAATAGTACAATAGAAATGTAGGGTTTATTATTTTTATGTATAAAATAATAAAAAAGTTAGATAATAATATAAAATAAATATCTAAAGAAGAAGGAGAGAAAAATTATGTCAAACTTAAAGAAAGTGGTAGTTTTATTAGTTATTGTTTTATTATTAGTAGGAATTAGTGTTCAAGTAAACGCAAATGGTCTTATGGATTTGAATAACTTTATATCTTCAAATTCTGTAGCAAATGATATAACGAACACTACAACAAATACAACGACAAACACTACAACGAATACTACAACAAACACAACTACAAATACTACAGGAGGAACAGTAATTCAACCAACAACTAACAGAACAACAAATGGAGTTGGAAACAATCTTCCTCAAACTGGTGTTACAGAAGATATTACAGTTGCATTTTTTATAGTAGTTTGCGCAATTTCTGCAATTTATGCATATAAGAAAATAAGAGATTATAAATCATAGAATTCTTAAAGAAATACCTTAAGAGATTAATTTAAGGTATTTCTTTTGCTTGTATAATTAATCTTTTCCCATTCACATTGTTACATGTTATTAATGTCACAATTCTAGTATTATTCGTATTTTGAGAAGTACATGAAATATCATTTGAACTCGTTTCGTAAATATTGTAAATACTATAATCTAAAGAATTTCCGCTTAAATCGTATATTGTAATTATATCGCCTTTGGTAAGCTCATTTGCTCTACTGAAAAACTTATAATCAACGTAGTTGTGTCCTGCAATACATAAGTTTCCAATTTCATTAGGCATTGGCCCTGCAAACCTACAAACAGAAATATCTAATAACTCATTTGAAGTTTCAGATAGTATTGAATAATTTAGGGATATTTTATCAATTTTAATAATTCCGTATTACAAAAGGCTCGCTTGTTTCTTGAGTTTCTGCCTCATATGAAGTACTGTTTGAAAATAGAGTAGATATAGAATATGAGGTAATTAGTTTTTGTGAAATTGCTTCATTTTGATTCGATTTGTAAGCCTTATAAAAGAACCATAATGTGAAAAACACCAAAATTATAATGCAAAAGGAAAAAAGAAATCTAAAAAAGATACTGTTTACTCTGTTGCGTTTTTTCCTATTCATATCATATAATATCTGGTTCATATGTGCCTCACCTTTTTTTAGTATTAACTGTTTTTCAAAATTTATACTGGTGATTAATTTATTAAATATGTGTACTAGCAAGATGGAGCGGGATTTTATGCTTTATATAAAAATTTCTTAAGAAATTTCAAAAAAAGGTAGAAAATGGATATAGTAATATGATAGAATATTAATCGATAAAATAAAAAAGCAAGGAGAGTGTTAGAATTGCCAGAAAATAAGTACAAGAGAATACTTCTTAAACTTAGTGGAGAAGCGTTGGCAGGAGAAAGTAAAGTAGGAATTGATTTTGAAACAGTTGACAAAATTTGTGAGCAAGTAAAAGAATTAGTGAGAATGAAAACAGAGGTTGCAATAGTTGTTGGTGGAGGCAATTTCTGGAGAGGCGCAAACAAAGACATGGAAAGAACAACCTCAGACTATATGGGAATGCTGGCAACTACAATGAATGGATTGGCATTGCAAAATACGTTGGAGGAAAAAGGTATATATACTAGACTTCAAACAGCAATAGAAATGAGGGAAATAGCTGAGCCATACATAAAGAGAAGGGCTGTTAGACATTTGGAAAAGGGCAGAGTTGTAATTTTTGGATGTGGAACAGGAAACCCATATTTTACAACAGATACAGCGGCAGCACTTAGGGCGGCAGAAATCGATGCTGAAGTAATCTTAGTTGGAAAAACAATTGATGGGGTATACTCGGCAGACCCTAAAATAGATAAAAATGCGAAAAAATATGACGAAATTTCTTATTTAGATATTTTAAGCGACAACTTAAAAGTAATGGACTCAACTGCAATTTCACTTTGCAGAGATAATAATATACATCTAATTGTGTTTGAAATTGCAAAACCAGACAATATAATAAAAATTGTAAAAGGTGAAAAGATTGGAACTCTAATTAAATGAGACGCACGGGATAAAGCAAAATTATATTTTAAGTAAAAAATAAAAGAAAGGAGAGTACAAGTAAAGCTTGTACAAATAAAATTATGGACTATAGTAAATTTGAAGAAAAAATGAGCAAATCAATAAGTGTTTTAGAGGAGAACTTTGCGGAGGTAAGAGCTGGTAGAGCCAACCCTGCAATATTAAATAAAATAACAGTTGACTATTACGGAACACCAACTCCTATTAATCAAGTAGCTGGAATATCAGTTCCTGAGGCTAGATTAATTGTTATTCAACCATGGGATGCAAGCATTTTAAAAGAAATAGAAAAAGAAATTCTAAAAGCAGATATTG
>CALXSA010000036.1 GCA_944390995.1 uncultured Clostridia bacterium | reverse complement strand
TATTGTTCCTACCATTTCCAAGTGGGCTAGTTCTTCTGTTCCGGATATCGTTTAGAATTGCTTTGGCTTTTTGGTCTGGCATTCCAAACCTTTGTGATAAATATCTAAGAGATGCTGCGAGTTCTCCATCAGGCCCTCCATATTGAGATATTATAAATTTTGCAAGTTTTGGATTAGGACATTTTATATTTATTGGATATTGTAATACTTTATTATAGGTCCACATTGAAATCACTCCTTTCCCATGGCCAAGGTTCTTCTAACCATCTCCATTTGTTGCATGGATAATATATGCTAAGTGGTCCAAAAACTCTTTGATATTTATCCTTCAAGCTTTCTAATTGATTGCAATATTCCTTATGCAAACAGATTGCTTTTCTGTCATCTGGGTGTGTATCAAGATATTCTGAAATATCAACCACTGCGAAACTTAGGCATTTAATTTGCTTCATCATTTCTGCTCTTACTCTATTTCTATTTTGCATGCACATATCTTGGTCACAGCTATTGCAACAGTTTAGGTCATCACTTAATGCTTCTGCTGTGTTGTAACCAAATGCTGCATTTATTCCTTGTGGCATATACTCACAATTGTTCTGCATATTGCACATGCAGTCTCTGTTATTTTCATTGTTCTCCATTATCCATTGCACCCCTCTCCTATATCATTTCTTCTTCTTAAATAATTAATAAATTCCATACTATCACATGGCTCATATGGACTTACAAGTTCTGGAAATATAGTTCCATTTTTCAATCCGCAACAAGGTGTAAACGTTTGGTTCAATGTCTGGATTGGCACATAACTTTGTGCAAGCATTGGGTTAGATGGAAATACATTATAATCTTCGTCAAACCCACAGCCGCAATTGTAATCGTTCATGCAGTAATTGTTCATATTGCAACAGTTGTTATTATCGTAATTTGATACATCGTTGCATACATCTTCTAGTACTTGATTGTCATTGTTGCTATACATCCAATTGTTTCTTCTGAATCTATTATACATACATCTTCCTCCTATTCATATGTTATATTACATAATATTCTTATTTTATGTAAATTGTTACTTACAAACTATCTCTCTCTCCATAACTTTCTTAAAAATATTTCAATTTTAAAAGAAAGCATCACTTTTTTCTCATAGCACAAAAAAAGATATAACCTCTTATTGTTATATCTTTTTCGTTTTAAATTATTCAAAATTTTATAATTATTCAAAATATTTTATGGTCTAAACTTTTAAAATTCCACCAATTGTCTTGTTCATTTCTGAGTGTTGACCATTTAATACTGATGCTCCACCAGCAATTGCAATTAGCTCTCCTTTTTCCAAAATTCCTAATTCTTTTGCTTCTTCAACACCATTTTCAATCATTTCGTCTATATTCTCTTTTCTCTCAACTAATATAGGGTTTACATTACATACTAGTGCTAATTGCTTGCTTACTTCTTCATTTGAAGTTATAGCATAAATTGGACATTTTGGCATAAATCCTGCTAGGTTCATTGCTGTTCTTCCTGTATCTGTATATGCGAAAATTGCCTTAGTGTCTAGGTTCATTGCTGTCATGCATGTAGAATAGTTCAAATTGAATTCATAGTCTTTTTCTAATATTGGGAATTCTTTATTCTTGAATATTTCCCAATATTTAATTGAATCTTCTGTAGCTCTTGCTATTCTATTCATTGTTTCAACACATTCAATTGGATAATTTCCTGCTGCTGATTCTGCTGAAAGCATAATTGCACTTGTTTGGTCGTATATAGCATTTGCAACGTCGCTTACTTCAGCTCTTGTTGGTCTTGGGTTCTTAACCATAGACTCTAACATTTGTGTTGCAGTAACAACTATTTTTCCTGCTTTTCCACATTTTTGTATAAATTCTTTTTGTCTTATTGGCACTTCTTCCATTGGTATCTCAACGCCCAAGTCGCCTCTTGCTACCATTATTCCGTCAGACACCTCTAAAATCTCGTCAAAGTTGTCTATACCTTCTCTATTTTCTATTTTTGAAATGACTTTAATATATTCTCCGCCATTTTCTTTTAACACTTTTTTAATGTTTACAACATCTTCGGCTTTTCTAATAAAAGAAGCTGCTATATAGTCAAATCCATTTTTTATACCAAATATAATATCTGATTTATCTTTGTCAGTCATGCTAGGTAATTTTATTTTAGAGTTTGGTATATTAATGCTCTTTTTATTGGTTAATTTTCCACCATTTTGAACCCTACAAACTACATCCTTACCCTCAATTTTTTCAACAATTATTTCAATTAACCCATCATTAATAAGAATTCTTGTGCCTACAGGTACTTCATTATATAGGTTTTTATATGTAACTGACACTTTTGTATTGTCTCCATCAACATCGTCGTTTAGAAGTGTAAAAGTATCTCCCTCATTTAAAACAGCTTCTCCTGTAGCAAATTTTCCAATTCTTATTTCTGGTCCTTTTGTGTCAAGAAGCATAGCTACTGGCAAGCCAACCGCCTTTCTTGCTTTTTTAAAAGTTTCAATTCTAAAACCTTGCTCCTCATAATCTCCATGTGAAAAATTAAATCTAGCAACATTCATTCCTGCTTTAATTAATTTCTCCATCATTTCTTGTTCGTCCACTGCTGGTCCTAATGTACAAATAATCTTAGTTTTTCTTGGCATATAACTAACCATTCCTTTCTATATTAAAATACCGTACCTTTCTATTATACCACAGAAAACTGGAAATAGCTAGTATTTTTTACAATAAATCTCTTGGTTCATTCAAGCTTTTGTTTGTTTCCTTAGTCTCATTATATCTATCAATAAAATAAAGTGGTCTTCCCTTTGTCTCGTAAAATGCCCTTCCCAAGTACTCTCCAATAACTCCTAGGAAAATAAGCTGTATTCCTCCTAGGAACAATATTACAACCATTGTTGAAGCATAGCCTGGCACGTCTACTCCAGAAACAATCGTTTTAATAATTATGTACAACATATAGATAAAGCCTATAATAGAAACAATTACACCAATTATTGCAGACCATCTAAGTGGAGATGTGGTAAATGAAGTAATTCCGTCAATAGATAAGTCCACTAGCTTCTTGTAATTCCACTTTGTCTTGCCTGCTGCTCTTGGGTCTCTATCATACAATATTTCTTTTTTATTATATCCTATCCAACTAAATAAGCCTTTTGTATACCTTTGAGACTCACGTATAGACTTCAATGCTTCTACACATCTTCTGTCTAATAGCCTAAAGTCTCCAGTATCCTTCTGAATTTGTATTTTAGTAAATGCTTGCAAAACCTTATAATACATTGATGAAGTGAATTTTTTAAGCCAACTTTCTCCTTTTCTTGAACGTCTTTTGGCATACACGTCATCATATCCTTCTTCCCAGTATTTGAGCATCTCTGGAATTAATTCAGGAGGATCTTGCAAGTCCGCATCAATTATTATTACTGCATCTCCCTTGCAATAGTCCAAGCCTGCAATCATTGCAGTTTCTTTTCCGAAATTCCTAGATAAACTCAAATAGCAAACTCTCTTATCTTTTTCTCTTAATTTTTGCATTATTTCTAGTGTTTTGTCTTTGCTTCCGTCATTTACTAATAATATCTCGAAATCGTACTTTGTATTTTCCGCCATTAATTTTTCTAATCTTTCATAAAGCATTTCAAGTACTTCTTCTTCATTATATGCTGGTACAAGTATTGTCACTAATTTTTTTTCTTCCATAATAATTACTATCCCTTCATAATATATTTACCTTTTCAAGCACTTATATATTATCACAATATGAAGGATGTTTTCAAGCTTTTTTAAGAATGTTGTTGGTTACCCAACAACATTCTACCTACTACTTAATGTAAAAAACTCATTTTTTATGCTAAATGTTTTGCAAATGTTACAACCTTTGCAAATTTCTATTCTATTGTCAAAAATTAATTTGAGTGTGTTTATAAATTCATCTTCCTTATCAATAATGTGAATTTTTAAAGTTCTTGGCAATAAGTTCAATAAAGTATTAAGAGCAATATCGTTTGATGAGAAGGTAATGTCAGATAAATATTTTGTGTTCCCTATATTTTTGTCTATTTTAACAATATTTTTGTCTTTGTCTAATAATATAGACTCTCCATTAATATATATTAAATGCATAACATCTACTTTTGTACAGGTAGAATTTACATATATTTTTAGCAAATTTATAAATTCCTTATATTCTTTTTCAATAATATATTTATTTACAGCCATGTCGACTATGCTATCTAAAATTTTTACATAGTCCCCTACTCTAAAATTCACCACGCCCTCTAATACAATATTTCTATTTTCTTTTATATATTGTTTTACCTGAGTAAAAAGCGTTTCTTTTATCTCTACCTCGTCTTGTTTTAAAAATTCTCCGCAGTCATCGTAGATTAAATTTCTCTCAAATTCGTCAAAGTAAAAATAATTTACATTTATTATTCTTCTTAAAATTCGTTCCTCAAAAAAGCTCCTAATTGTATCAACAATTAGTGTAGCAACAACATTTTGAAATTTATCAATATCGTCATTTTTATAATGCATGACTATATTTTCGTATACTTTAAAGGATTTCTCACAATAATAAATATTAGGAAACTCTAATTTTGAAATTTTATTTAGTAGATATTCTATTATTCTCTCGTTATCAGTTTTAATACAATATGATTTCATCTAAGAATTTCTCCTTTCTTTAGGTCTATATTATTATCTACTAAATCAACTCTAGATATACATATTTTATTCTATTTTTTTTTAAACGTTCTTTTACACCCAAATTTTATCTATTCCATCTTTCAAATTATATACATTTACATATCCTAATCTGTCCAAAATTTCTTTGGCCTCAACACTCCTATGCCCTGTAGAACAATAAAGAATAATCATACTTTGCTTATTCGTGACTTGCTTTTGTATTTCCTTTTCAATATTATAAACCGGTATATTAATCGCTCCATTCAAATGTCCTTCTTCAAATTCCCTACTGCTTCTAACATCTATTAAAAAAACCTGATTTTCTTTTAATAAATTCTTTAGTTTCTTATACGAAATCTCGCTGCCATCTATGCTTCTGTATAGTATTTTTCTTAATTTTTTTATCAAATTTGCTCACTTCCTCATATTTTCAAACAGCCTATTCTCATTTACATAATTTAATGCAAAAAAGACATCATTAATATATAATACTAATAATGTCTTTTTTTGTTGAATATTAAATTAAAATTTCCTTATTTTTCTTCCTCAGCTGTGGCATCTGTCAGTTTCTTTTCGTTCTTTATGCCCAAAACTGTTACAGTTGCTACATATAGCAATAGACCTACAGGTATAACTGCTCTATTTACAGGGAATCTTGTTATTGCAATAATGCTTAGTAATAACAATTGTACTCCTGCAATCGAGAAAATATATGTTAGCAACATTTTTACTACTCCAAGTTTTCTGTATCTTATTGCAGCAAAAACTAAAATTATAACTACACTAGTTCCAATTACCCAAAGGTACGGCATAACTAAGCTTGACAATTTTACTTTTGGGTTATGTGTTACAGTTAAATCGTCAACTTCATTCTCCAACTCAAACTTTTCATTGATTTTTGTATTCAATTCTTCAACTTTGCTATTTAATTCCTCATCACTTCTTGTGTCTGGTATAGTTATAGCCGCCATGTCCCCAAATAGCTCTATTTCTTGAATTATTGTCTTCTCTCCTGGGAAAACCTCTCCTACAACTTGCTCCATATCTGACATTGAAAAGCTTTTTCCTAAGTATACGTCTATCTCAACATTTTTTGAATACATTAGGTCTGCTTTCAAGCCTATTGTTGGAATAATTACAATTCCTGCTATTATAATACATATTAAAATTGCATATATTATTTTCTTCTTCATTTTTACTCTATCCTTTCTATGCACATTTTACTACTTTTTTTCTTCTATGCTATTTAATAATAATACTCTCGTGATACTTGCATTATATAGTAGTAATATTAGTATACTCCAGAATATAATTGTTCCAAAGCTATACGCTGGAAGCCATGATGCAAAAACTAATACAATTCCAATTACCAATGTAGGTATTAAGCTCATAAACATAGATAGCATAGATTTATTATAAGTTTTTCTGTACTGTACTTTCTCTTTTTCTTGTTTGCTTAACATGTGCACTAGATATACCATAAAAGCAAAGCCCAAAATTGTTGCTATTACAACTCCGCACATTCCTTCTACTGTTAATACTAAGCTTGTCACTCTTATAACAATTAGCACAACAGCCAAATATCCAATAAATGCTATTGCTGATAAAACTCCTAACTTCTTATACTTGATGCATAGGAACAACAATGCAATTACCAAAATTGCTCCCGCAACAATTGCTGGAATTTTTAAGCTTTCCAAAGTGATGTCTGATTTGATAAACCTATTTTGTTCCACAGTATATTCTAATGGAAGTGGACCATTATTTACCAAAATTGCAATGTTAGACGCACTTTCAATATATTGATTTAATGTCTCATTATCAGTAGCTGTTCCCAATGTTAGAGGCAATACTCCATTTGATATTTCCTCATCAAATGTGGTTTGAATTAATGTGCTTCCATCTACCTTTAGCAATACTTGTTTAGATGTATCGTTTCCTTCCTCATCCTCACTCTCAACATATGTATTGCTTATCTCTTTTAACTTTTCTACTGAATCTTCGTTAAACTCAAAGCTCAAGTATACACTTGTTCCAGTTGTACCAGTTGAATATCCAACTCTAACATCCTTTAAATTAGAATTATCCATAAGAACTTGTCCATCTTCATCCTCAACTGTAAACTCGCCTTTTGAATATATGAATTGAGAAGTAATATCTGTCATGTCATCTTCAGGTAGATATACAGTTAGGTCTCCATTATTCTCATTCATTCTAATTATATACTCAGACGCATTTAAGTCTTCAAATCTCTTTTCAACAAGCTCCTTTGCCTTTAAATAATTCTCTTTCGTCAAACTTTCTTCACTATTTACTGGCACTTCTTCTGAAGTTGCCCCCTCAGTATCTGAAGAAACCTCATTTCCATCTTCATCATAATATACAGTTTCTGTTTGGTCACTTACCCCCACTGAAATTGCTCTGTGACCATATAAGTCCATTCCTAACCTATAATCTGGTAATAAGTTGTCCATAAATTTTGTGTTTTGTATAAATAACCCTACAAATGAGATTATAGATACTAAAACAATTAATAAAATTACAAGTGTTAATTTCAATCTTCTATTCATTTTTTGCTACATATCCTTATATTCAAATTTAGGTTTTCGTGGGATGTACCTATAAACCCATAATATTATTATAACAATTTTGTATCATTTATAATTAGCTCAAACCAAATTCCTAAATATTTTGCCGCATGCTTACTCATCATAGTTCTATCCATAAATATTTCAAAATAATCAAGCACAGGCGATATTTTAGTATCGATTGTTAAATTCAAAGTAGCCTTTCTCTCCTCTTTGCTAATTCTAAACTCAGCATTGGTAACCGCATAATTCACCTTGTCGTGCTTATCAAAAGTAGAAATATTCTTATTCACAACCCTTGACCTATGCACATCTGACTTGTCAGCCAAAATTAACGCAGCCGAAATATCACTAACAGCCGTACCTGTTTGCTCATCATGATTACCAATCGCCATCATAATTTCGGTTCTATCCTCAGTATCCATGCTCATTCCCTTTAAAATTTGGTATGCAAGAATAGCACCTGAATGTGCATGGTCTACTCTATTTACACAATTTCCAATATCGTGCATGTATCCCGCAATTTTAGCAAGCTCAATTCTCTCCTCCGGATACCCTAAAGTCTCCAAAACCTCACCTGCCCTGTTAGACACAAGAGTAACATGCCTCAAAGAATGCTCCGTATAGCCCAATGCATTCATCTGTTTTTGTGCGCCCTCAACCAGCGCCTTCACCTCAAGATTGTTTTTCACATCTTCAAAACTTACCATAACATCCTCCGTAATTTTTGTGTACTGTACTATTTTACATTAAATTGTATAAAATATCAACTGTTTTGGTGATTTTTTTTCATACGGGTTAATTTATTAAATTGTAATATTTTTTTAACACTTTCGTAATATTTCCCACAATATCTTACTTTTTGTTAATTTCATCATAAAATTGCACAAAGTCAATATCACATACTTTATAATTAAGGTAGTTGTAAGATTTACAACTACCTTTCAAACTCAAATTTATAGTAATAAGGTTGAATATCTCCAACGTAGTCTTTAAAATAAATAATATCTCCATTTTTATCCTGTATTTTTAAATTAGGGAACGTTCTAATCATCTTTCTATCGTCCCAAAATTTGTAAATAAATTCTGACAATTTCTCATTGCTGTAAGTCTCGTCATATATTTCTTCCACTCGCTCCTCATTTACTACTGGAATATTGTTTTCATACACTTTCCTTATAATAAAAAATTTCAAAGCATATCCTGTAAGCACACAATCTATGAAAAGTAATATAGTTATAATCAGAGTTATTGCTTTCAACTTATTAATTGTTATCTTTGACTTCATCCAATCTATTAATCTATCTACTCTCGGGTTTACGTAAGACATTAAGTATATTGCTAAAAGTCCCCAAAAGATAGAGTAAAATACGCAAATTCTTCCGTTTAAGTTGAGAGGCATATTAGAATAGTCCCACCATTTTACATTCAATATTATTTCGCCTACCCAACTAACTACGTATTCTACAACAGAGCCTACAATAAAGCCTCCAAAAAACAACCTATTATTGTTTTGGTTAAAATGTTGTAGTGCTAAAATCATAACCACAGCACCTAATCCATAAATTCCGCAAAATGGTCCGTATAAAAAGCTTTGTCTACTTTCCCATGTGCCTTTGGTTATTATTCCAAAAATTGTTTCTATAATATAACCTATAATACTGTACATAATAAAATATGCTAAAATTTTCCATATACTATATCCAAATATTTTAAATTGTTTTTTCTTTTTTGCTACTTTTTCCATATTAATCCCTCATTCACCTGCTTTTGAAATAGAGCTAGCGCCTAGTCCTATGGCTGTTCAATATTCGTCCCAATTATATCACAATATGAAAAAATACGTCAATCTTCTTTATTCTTATATATTTTATTGGATATTTTATATGAAACATAATACATAACTCCCATAATGGCTATTAGAAGTATTATTCCATATTTTTGCATAACATTTTCTATTGTTTCTAAACTAATATTAAAACTTGCATTCATAATTAAATAGCCCACACCAAGTACTAATAATATTAATATAAAAACTAATATAAACATTTGCACTCTGCCTTTTTCTGCACCCCATTTATAAATACTTGGTATTTGTATTGCTTGAATTAATGATATGCCGAACATCCCGCCAATGGTAGTGCTTATCAGGCTTTCGTAATTTATCTCTATTAGATTTTCAGGTCTTATATAGTTCATTATATTGGCAATGGCTACAGTAAGAATCATTCCTAATATTCCGCCTAGTATAGTAAAGCTAATTGCCAAAATATATTTTGCTTTTATAATTTCCTTTCTGTTTGTTGGCAGTGTTAAAATATACTTGTTTGATTTTGACATTTCATCATAACTGAATGTAGAAAGTGAAATCATTCCCAAAATAGTGCATATAATAATAGGTCCAAAGTTAATGTTCCCCGTTCCTATAATTGCAATTCCGCAAAAAATTATAACTATAAGCAAAGACGTTTTATAGCTAGATAGATTATACAAATCCTTTTTTATTAAACCTTTAATCATGTTCATAATTAATAACATTCCTTTCCAAATTGTAATTATTTTTCAACTTCACCCTTAATGTATAACAACATAATCTCCTCAATAGAAGGTTTGTCAATTGTTGTTATGTTATACTTTTTCCTTACTCTGTTTTTGTCTGCTGTTAATACCTCGTATTGATATTTGCCCTTTTTGTATTTAATGTAATCCTCTTTCTCTAGTTTAACAAAGTCTTCCTTGCTACATTTTATAATTCCATAGTTTTCTAGCAAGTCATTAGTTGGTTTGTTAAAAATTAGCTCTCCCTTTTCTATAAAAATTATGTAGTCAGAAATATGTTCCAAGTCTGTTGTAATATGAGTCGATAATAATATTGACCTTGTTTCATCTTCTTCTATATATTTTCTAAAAACATCTAAAATTTCATTTCTTACAATTGGGTCCAACCCGCTTGTTGGCTCGTCTAGTATTAGAATTTGTGGACTATGAGATATTGCAGTTGCAATTTTTAATTTCATCTTCATACCACTCGAAAACTCTTTAATTAGTTTGTTAGTAGGAAGTTGGAATTGCTTTAAATAGTCAAAATACTTTTTTTCATCCCAAGTTTTAAAAAAGTCTCGCATAATAGAATTAATTTGCTTTGTCGTTAGGTATTCAGACATGAAACTATCATCTAACACAACTCCAACTTTGTCTTTTATCTCTTTTTCCTCCTTCTTATTGTCCTTCCCTAATATTTTTATAGTGCCCTCTGCATTAGTAATGTTTAGTATCGACTTTATGGTAGTAGTTTTTCCTGCTCCGGTTTTCCCCAATCAGCCCAACTATACATCCTTCTGGCACATTAAAACTAATATTTTTTAATTTAAAACCTTGATATTGTTTTGAAACATTTTGCAATTCAATGTTATTTTTCATTTTCTTTACATCCTTTCTAATAATTTTTAGATATTCACCTAAAATTCATTACCGAAAATTATTTTAAACAATTCTCTTACCTCGTCTTCAGTAATATTTGACACTTTGGAAATATCATAAATTTTTTCAATGAGCTCCTGAATTTCTTTTAGCTTTTCCTCTTTTATTAATTCCAAATTCTTTGGAGCAATGAAACTGCCTTTTCCTTGCACAGTTTTAATAAAACCTTCTTGTTCAAGTTCGTCATATGCTCTTTTTACTGTCAGAAAACTTATTTTCAAATCGTTTGCCATACTTCTAACAGAAGGTAACATATCTTCTTCTTTCAATTCGTTCGAAAAAATTGCCTGCTTTATTGCAGATTTTATTTGCTCATAGATAGGAATACTGCTATTGTTGCTAATTATAATATTCACCAAATCATCTCCTTTCTGTGATGTTTTTTCAACTGTTATATTTATATTATAACACCGTATAACAATATGTCAATAGTTAGAACAAAAATAAGGTAGTTGTAAAATTTACAACCACCTTATTTTTATTTATTCGCCTTTTATCATAAACTTTTGCCCCGTCCCCAAAAACAGCTACTCACTTCTTAATGCTAGCACTGGGTCTTCTTTAGCTGCTTTTCTTGAAGGGATAATTCCCCCAATTAATGTTAATACTATGCTTATTATAATTAAGGCAATTCCTGCTGCAAGTGGTAACGCTGCCCTGACATTTGCACCATTTGAGATTGCGCTAATAATTGAGTTTGTAGGAATTAATAATAACAATGTTATTCCTACACCAATTAATCCTGCGAGTGCCCCAATAATTATAGTTTCTGCATTAAATACTTGTGCCACATTATGTTTTGATGCTCCCATTGCACGTAAAATTCCAATTTCTTTTCTACGCTCTAATACACTAATATAGGTTATAACACCAATCATAATAGATGAAACTACAAGCGAGATTGCTACAAATGCGATTAACACATAACTAATTGTATCTACAATTGTTGTTACAGAGCTCATTAAAGTTCCTACCATATCTGTAAATGAGATTACTTTGTCGTCTTCTCCTTGTTCTTCCATTTGTCCATTATATTCGTTTAACAAGTATACCTTTTATTTCTGTTTCTGTATCATTCAATTTAATTGCCATAAAATTTTCATCTGGTACTTCAAAATGTGCTTTTATGCCATATTCTTTAGCAGGAATGTATCCAAATTTTGTATAATATTTGTCGCTACCTAAAACGACAGAATAATGATAACCAAGCTCTTTTGCTTTTTTATGTCCTTTTTGGATAAGTGCACTTCCAATGCCTTGTTTTTGATACTCTGGTAATACCCCAAGAGGTGCTAAAGCAAGTTCTTCTTGCTTGCCTATTTTTATTTTAGTAAATAGAATATATCCTACAATTTTATTATCCATAACTGCTACTAAAGATAATTCCGGAATGAAATTGTAGCTTTTTCTTAATGCAACTACTAGGTCCTGCTCATTGCCATCACTATGCTCTGCTGTTTCAAAAGCAGTTTTAATCACATTATACACTTCTTCATAATCATTTTTATTTTCTTGTCTTATTGTTAACATTTAAAATCTCCCTTATTCCATATATTAAATAATTATCTTAAAATTCTTATTATTCTTTATTGCTATGCTTTTTACATAATCTATCGTAAATTTTTTTAGTTCTTAGTCAAAACTATCTTTTAATTAGTTTTAACTATCTCTGCTCCATAAGGTGCCAAAGCTAATTTAGCAATTTTGAAGAATTGTAACCCAAATGGTATTCCAACTATGGTTATGCACCATAAACAACCAAAAAGGAAATTCTCCACGGCCATTGGAATACCAAAGAAAATAATCCATATGATATTTGCAAATAATGATGGGATTCCACCACCATATTGAATTTCTTTTCCAAATGGTGCAAAAGACATTGATGCGAATTTAAAACATTGCCTTCCATAAGGAATTCCAACAATAGAAATACACCATAAAACTCCAGATAATATCCAAGAAAGTCCACTAAATAGACCTCCAAAGATAAACCATAAAATATTACCTAAAAAGTTCATCTTTCTTCTCCTTTCAAAATATCTACATCTATGTTTTTTAGGTTATGAACTTTAGCTCCTTTTATTTCTATTTTGTCTACCATAACATCATCTCCGAATTATTACATTTAGTAGAATAATATCATAAATGAGAGTAATTATCAATATAACTACTCTCATCAAATTTGTAATCTAAATAATTTTAATCTTTTTTTCTAGTTAAGAAAATACCAATGATTAATCCAATAAGGATAATCGGTGCTATTCTGATAAACAACCATTCAAAATAATGAAAAGCAACTCCTAAAACAGCATTTTCCGGATTACTATAATCCCAATTTAAGTACGGGCTATTTAATAAAATTAAAGATATGAAAATAATCATTATAATTGCACATAACGAAATTAGCAACCAATGAGCTATTTTTCTTCTCTCATTTTTTCTCTGTGATAATTGTAAGTTTATTATTTCTAATTTTTCAGAAATTGCTTTTATTTCATCAACTTTGGATTCAGAAATGTTTTCTCCGAGCAAAGTACTTACAGGTGTTTCAAGAACTTCTGATATTGTGATTAACATTTCTGCATCAGGAACAGATAAACCTTGTTCCCATTTAGAAATTGTTTGTCTAACCACATTTAACTTTATAGCAAGTTCTTCTTGAGAAAGTCCTTTTGACTTCCTTATTGCTTTAATATTTTCTTTTAACATTTTACAACAACTCCTTTCTTTATTAAAACTATTATATAAAGAACAGTCCGTTGCTACAAGCAATGCTTTTTAACATTTTAAATTCATCTCTGTAAATTAGTGTTTTAATTTACTCCTATATTTCCAGAAGTTGTAGTTATTTTTAATACTATTTCTGCCATTCTGTTGTTGCTTTTTACATCTGCATCTCCAGAGTTTGTTTCTGTTTCAACATATATATCATTTTTTTCGTTTATTCTAACATTTCCAGATTTAGCATTTATATTAGAATTTTCTGTAATGTTTAATGAGTTTATGTCTATATTTCCAGAACTTGTCTTTAACTCACAATAATTTTCTATTGTTTCTACACTAATATCTCCCGAAGAAGCTTCTGCTTTTATTCTATTTGCACCTTTTATCTCTATTTTTCCAGATGATGTTTTTGCTGTACATTCTCCTATTGTTCCCACAACAATATCTCCAGAAGATGCTTCTACAGATAATTTGCTAAAATCGCCTGCTTTTATATCTCCTGAACTTGCTTGTAAAGCAATTTCATTACCACTTTCAACTGTGATATCTCCAGATGAACTTTTGAAACTTCCATTATTTATATTTCCACATTCAATTTTACCAGAAGAAGATTCAAAATTGATATTGTTATTTTCTAGACTTTGTGCTGTTATATCCCCACTAGATGTATGTATATTAAATTCTTCATCACTCTCATTTGGTACTTGTATTATTATTTTTTCGTCACACCAATAAAACATTGCAAATATATATCCTTTTGCATTACTTTTAGTTATTGAAAGTTCTTTATCAGTAATTGTTTCATTTATTGTTTCGTCTTTATCTCCATAAGCTGTAATTCTTATTTTATCTACATCTGCTTTTTCGATAGAAACATTTGAAGAAGATACATCTACTTTAATTTTATCTAATTCTTCTGGTTCGTATTCTTTTTCAAATATTTTCTCTGTATTGTCTCCAAAAGCTATGAATGAAAATTTCACATTAAATCCTTTATCTTTATTTATAATTGCAAATATCATAAAATTTAATAATGCTATAATTATCAAAACTAATATGATAATTAAAAT
>CALXSA010000035.1 GCA_944390995.1 uncultured Clostridia bacterium | reverse complement strand
CTACCTCCAACTATTTTTTTGTTTATTTTACAGCGAAGGTAGGAGTGGGGCAATACGCCTTTTTATTGACCGGTTACAATACACAGCTAGATTATTCTATTTCACCTGACGAATTTATAGAAATGGTTACTTCTGTCGGTTGGAAAACATATTCAAGAGAGCAGGTTGAAAAAGCTTTAACAAATACAATGTATATGGTAAAAGCAACTGTTGATGGAAAACTAGCAGGAATTGGAAGAGTTGTTGGCGATTCTAGCATTGTATGTGTGTTAACTGATATATGTGTCAAACCAGATTTTCAAGGATATGGAATTGGCTTGAAAATTATAAATGAATTAAAAAAATTAATTGAAGCAAATGTAAGTAAGGGTGAAAAATTGCAAATTGAATTAACTCCTACCGCTGGCAAGGAAGCTTTTTATCAAAAAGCTGGTTTCAAATATAAGCCGGAGAAGATAACAGGTATGTATTTATGGGTCGAAAAATAATTTTACATAACGGTGGCTTCCATGAGCAAATTTAGAGAAGAAATGCAAATTCATAAATGAATTACCATACTTAGTTTCCAAAATATGGTAATTCACATATGATTAATTGCCTATTCTTTCTCTTCACATCCTACTCAGCATCTAGTATACTCAATAAATAAATATTTTACCCAAACACCTCTCCTTTTCACATTAAGTCTTTCTCTAATTTGCCACATAAGGCTCAATAATCATCATTTTTTAAATTTTTTTTCAAAATTTCTTACTCCCTCGACAGGTTTCTACAAATTTCGCAATGCTGATGTGGTATAATATAAGCATACTAAGAGCATTTTGTATTTTCACTATTACTCTCAAGAGACTATTTTCCATATAGTCTCCAGAAAATGCCTTATTTCAGAAAGTATTAATGAATTATAATTTCTTCTTCCATTAATGCTTTCTTCTTTTTATTCAGCCATATCAATTAAGTCCTCGTAGTTACTTACTACTCCGCACAAAACTTTTTTTCCACATATTGCTTGCAAATGCCTTTTTGCGCATTTTATTTTTGCTTCTTCTATTGGTCTTAATTCCAACGAGTCTATGCTTCCTTTTGTTTCTGCCAAGAAGTAAACTTGTCCAAAGCTTTTGCTTTTTAAGACTATTGCCCAGTCTGGGTTATATTTTCCGAGTGGCGTTGGAATTTTAAAGTTGCTTGGTAGTTTTGCATACACTTCCACATCGCCTTTTTCTAGTTCTTCTGCAAATTTTCTTGCTGTGAATGAGTCTGTTATCAAGTAGTCATATATATTTTTCTTCACTTGTATAGCGTTTTGCCCGAGTTTTCCGTTTAAGTTGTTTAACGTGAATATTTTATCATTATAGATTTCGCCCGTTTTCTTATATGTTATTCCGTTCACTGTTGTTAGGGCTTTTTCAACATTAATCAAACGTGCTGCTTTTCTTATGAATTCTTCTGGGTTATATTTGAATTGTTCGAACACTTCTTCATCTACATGTTCTAGAATTTCCGCTATTGTTTTTCTTGTTAGCCCGGTTTCTTTTGCTATACTTCCCAGCAAATCATATTTTGTTGGCACATTTACGCTTTCTTCAAATATTTCGGTTTTGGTTTGGGTTTCTGTCATTGCAGTTGCTTTTCTTAATTGTTCGGCAGTAATATGCTCATTTTGCTCTCCTGTAGTAATTTTTATTCTTAGTCTATTTATTTTTAGTTTTTCATTGAGTGCCTCAACAGCTCTATGTATGAGTTCTTTTGAGTCAAAGTCAACGCTATATACTGTTTTTGCTTTTAGCATATTCCATAATTCCTGAAAACTTTCTTTCTGGAAATTATCGTTTGGCTCTAATGCTTTTATGTCGTTTTTGTTTTTGTCGCCAATTGGTACGCTAAATGTGGTAAATGTTTTTTTCATGAGCAAAATATATTCTGTTTTGAATTCTTGCATCACATCCGGAATTTTTATATTATTTTCTTCTATTTCATTTTTAAATTTCTGTGTTATATTTCCATTTTCGTCTACGTATTGGTTTTGTATGCAATTGATAAGAATTTGCATATATATGCCTTGGTCTATTACCATTTCTTTTCCTTGCTCATTTTTTAAGTGTTTCCCTTCCAATACGTCTTGGACCAAAATTTTTGCAACTTCTCTATCTAGCCCTTCTGCTATGTCTTTTTGAACTGCACTAGCAAATGCTTGATAGCTTTCGCTTGCTACAACAGTCAAGTTATTTATATTGAAAAAGTCGTCGTCTAATATAGGCAAATCCATTCTGTCTCCATCGCTATTTACGCATATACGAAGGCCACGGCCTATTTCCTGTCTTTTGCTTATTTCTGAATTACTTTTTTTCAATGTGCAAATTTGAAATATGTTTGGGTTGTCCCATCCTTCTCTTAGTGCTGAATGTGAAAATATAAATCTAACTGGTTCTTCAAATGAAAGCAGTCTTTCTTTATCTTTCATTATTAAATCATATGCGTCGACATCAGAGCTTATATCATTTTTTTTGCTATCTACTGTTGAGTCCACATACACCATCTCATTTTTGTTTTTGCCTTGGGATGCTTTTTTGTCTATTGAAAAATATCCAGCGTGCACCTTTTCTCCTTTAAGTGAGTCTAAATATTTTCTATAGTCCTCATCGCTACTTTGATAGTATTCGTCAAATATTTTGTTATATTCTTCCTCAAAAATTTTCGCATATTCACCATCATGTGGTTCTTTTTGCTCGTCATATATTTTATATTTTGCAACTTCGTCAATGAAAAACAGTGATAGTACTTTAATTTTAAGCTTACTATATTCTCGCTCTTTTTCGAAGTGTTCCTTTATAGTTTCTCGTATTTGTATTCTCGCCATATATTTTTCAGTGTTGTCTCCAAATACTTGGCCTGTGCATATTTCTCTCCCATTTACAAAAGAGACTTTGTCAAAGCTTGCATTTGTGGCGTCAATTTCACTTATTATATATCCTTTATATCCTTGTATTCCTCCAGATATTTTGTATAAATCATCTCCAACTTCTAAGTTTCTTATTTCTCTTTTTATTCCGTTTTTTAGTTTTATTTCTATTTCCATTCTAGCCACAGGTTTTTTTGTGCTAATATTTACTCCTTCTAAGTATAAATACGCATCTTCCGGCCTATCGTGCATTACTTCGATGCCTTTTACATTTATTTTTTTTACCAATTTTTGATTATACGCATCAACTGCATCAAGTCTATATATCATATTATATTTTTTGTTTTTCTTATGTGTTGCAGAATATCTTAGAGTAAAAAGTGGGCTAAATGATTTTAACTTTTCCTCTGTTCTGTCCGCTATTTTTTGTGGCTCGTCCAATATTATTATTGGGTTTACGCTATTTATAACATCTATTGGTCTTCTTGATTGTAGTTCGTCTAATTCTTTATAAATTCTTCTGTTAGCCTCTCCTCTTACCTTTTCCTCGCTATTGAAGGCTTGATAATTTATTATCATTACCTGAATGTCATAGTCTTCGGCAAAGTTGCTAATATTAGCAATGTTAGAAGATTTCTTCGAGTCATATACAAAGTACCTTATTTTTTTGTTGTACAACTCTTGAAAATGGTCTTCTGTAATTTGGAATGATTTCAAAACGCCCTCTCTAATTGCTATACTTGGCACCATTACAATGAATTTGCTCCAGCCATATTCTTTGTTGAGCTCATACATTGTTTTAATATATGTATATGTTTTTCCTGTGCCAGTCTCCATTTCAATTGAAAAATTGTCTATTCTCTGGTCGTCCGTATATGGCAAATTGTTTTGCCTTTGGACTTTCCTAATATTATTCCTCATTTCTCTTTCTGTTAGCTCTATACTTTTATTTCCACATACAACAAAGTCCTCCTCTATGGTTTCTTCCCATTTGGTGCCTTCGTTTATTGTTACTTTTCTTTTTTCAAGCACACTAACTCTATTGCCTTTTGGTTGACCTTCAAAGCATTTTACCACAGATTGTATTGCATTTTCTTGATATTGTTGTTTTTTGAATTTAAGTTTCATCTATAAACCTATTCCTTTCCTACGACAGAGAACTTATATTACATATATTGAAGTTTTAGGTGACAATTTTTTTGCTATTTCAGAAAAGTTTATTTTGTCGCAATCATCCTTGAACGAACTCTCTTGAAACGCAATCTTTTGAGGTTTTGCCTTGCACATTACTTCCAAAACCTTTCCGTCTATTTCCTTATCGAAGCAAGCTACAAGAGATTTATCACCTACAAAATACACTTTGTTCTTTTCAATAGTTTTTTCTTCAATATCCAAATCTAATTTTAAACCTAAATCTAGCATTACTTGCGTTAATAAGTCTTCTGGTGTCCTGTCTTCTTTTACATTAGATACCAAATCTATTAATTGAGATTGCTTTATTTTGCCTGGCTCATAATATACATCCTTCATGTTTGAAGAAGATACCCTATACATTCTAAACCCACAATCAATTTTCTCATTTTGTTCTTTTATTTTCTTAGCAACTTTTCCTATTCTAGTTTCTGATAATTCAGAAATCGTTTTATATTCTCTGTCCTCAGCTTTTTCTGGATATTGCACTATTATAAATTTCCTTTTGCCATTATCCTCTGCATTTAGCTCCATAACCGCTTGTGCAGTAGTTCCCGAGCCTCCAAAGAAATCAAGTACTGTTATATCATTTTTTAGTTTAGTTAATTTAATTAAATACTTTACTAGTCCTACTGGTTTTGCAAACGAAAAATTTAGGTCCAACGACAAGATTTCCTTTGTTCCTTGAGAGTTCACATAGTCATAAATAACATCTTCTGGCAAAAGTGTTTCATCTTTTTTGTCGTCTAAATATACCTTATCATAAACATTCCATTTTGCAGGTTTTCCCTCGCTGTCAAGCAAAGGACAATTATTACTAGCCTTTGTGAACATTAACTTATCCTTATTTTTCAAATAAGTTTCAGCCGACCATCTCCAACATTTATCATTACTAGAAGCTGGCTTAACTCTAGCGCCATCCTTCTTTTCCTCTGGGAACACATCCCCAGGCGGAATAATAAAGCTGCCGTCTGGACACTCAATATAATATCTTTGGTTTGGCCTTGTATCTAATGAAGGCTGATACAACGACGCACCATTTTTCTTATATTTTCCCTTTTCATCCTCATATATATATTCTTTTTCATTTACTTTATTTTCCACTCCGAATTTCCAGTCTATATTTGCTATATCTCTGGCATAAACTAGAACGTAGTCTTTTGTAGGCTTAAAGAAATTACCTTTGTTAGAGGTTCTTTTAGAAATCCTTGTGCAGCAGGCAATAAAATTATGCATACCATAAATCTCGTCACATATATTTTTTAGGTTATATAGCTCATTATCATCAATGCTAATGAATAAAATTCCGGTTGGCGCAAGAAGTTTTCTAGATATTTTAATTCTAGAATAAATCATGCTAAGCCAATTACTATGATACTTGCCCTCTCCACGCCTGTTTGCTATAAGTTGATTTCCATCTTCATCCATCTGCCCTGACGCAATTAATTCTTCACTAGATTTCCTATTGAAATTATCCCTATACACATAGTCATTTCCTGTATTGTACGGTGGGTCTATATATATTACGTCAATACTATTCAGATACGACTCCTGTATAACCTTAAGCGCCTCTAAATTATCACCTTCTATAAATATATTCTTGGTGTGTTCAAAGTCGACTGACCTTTTTATGTCCGGCCTTAAAGTACTTGTTGTTGCAAGATTTGTAAGAACCGTAGCATCCCTTTTTCCCGGCCATGTTAATTGGTACCTTTCCTTTGGTCCCTCAATTATACTTCCGCTTAACTCCTGCCTCAATCTATCAAAATCTACAGCCTTTCCACTTTCAGTTTCTACAACCACATTTGGAAATAGCTTACCTAACTTTTCTATATTTTCATCAACTATATTTTTTGTTTTCATTTCTAGCTTCTCTACCATATATTTTCCCATTGCACTTTCTCGCATTTTATGCGTAAATTTTTCTATAATCACCATATATTTATATCACAAAAAAGGGGTTTTTTCAACAGCTTTTGACATAATTTCATAGGTTGTTTCGCTGCTTTTTAGAACTGTGTTTTTTTGATTTCTTTTTCCATAGTATTTTCAAACTCTAAACGTATTATAAAACATTTGTTTGTATTTGTCAAGTACTTTTTTAAAATTTTTTTCTTTCACTACCAAAAGCAAATTTTTACGAAATTTTCAAAAACCAGTTGACAGAAAATGTAAACCATGATAATATTTAGTCACATTAATTCTAATGGTTTTTATCCTAAAACCAATTTTCCAGAAAAATATAATAAATGGAGGTTATAATGTTATCTATTGTAAAAAGCATGTCCCTACAAGGACTTGAGGGCTTTCTTGTTGACGTTCAGGTTGATGTGTCTGCTGGGATGCCTAATTTTGAAGTAGTTGGTTTGCCAGATGCAACGGTTAGAGAGGCAAAAGAACGAGTAAAAACTGCAATTAAGAATTCTGGTTTTGAATTTCAAAGCAGAAAAATTTTAATTAATCTAGCTCCTGCTGACACCAGAAAAGAAGGCTCATTTTTCGACCTACCTATTGCAGTCGGTATTTTGCTAGATTTCCAAAATATAAAGTTACAGAACTTATCTGACACCGTATTTATTGGTGAGCTTTCTTTGGATGGTAAGCTAAATAAGATTAATGGTATTTTGCCTATGTGCATTGAGGCAAAAAAATTAGGTATAAAAAGAGTAATTTTGCCAGCAGATAATGCCAAGGAGGCTGCAATTGTTTCTGGTTTGGAGGTTATTGGCGCTAATAATTTAAGCGATGTTGTAAAATTATTAAATGAAGATATTGAAATCGAGCCTACAAAGGCTGATATACAAGCACTTTTTCATGAAAAGCACAGGTATTTATTAGACTTTGCGGAAGTGAAAGGTCAAGAAAATGTGAAAAGGGCTCTAGAAGTCGCAGCAGCACGGTGGGCATAATATTTTAATGGTAGGAGCACCTGGTTCACGGAAAGACAATGCTTGCTAGACGCATTCCTTCTATTTTGCCTGATTTAACATTTGAGGAGGCTTTGGAAATAACGAAAATCCATAGTATTGCTGGGCTTCTTTCCAAAGATATTCCACTTCTTCTCACACGACCATTCAGGTCTCCCCACCACACTGTTACAACTAATTCTTTGATTGGTGGAGGCAAAATTCCCAAACCTGGCGAAATTAGTTTGGCTCATTATGGAGTTTTATTCTTGGATGAATTACCCGAATTTAACAAAAGCACATTAGAGGTTTTAAGAGGACCTTTAGAGGATAGGCAAGTTACAATAAGCAGAGTAAATGCGAGTCTGACTTATCCTTGTAATTTTATGTTTGTGGCTTCGATGAACCCATGTCCATGTGGTTTTTATGGCTCGCCAGATAAAGAGTGCACATGCAGTCCTGAGGCAATTTCAAGGTACATGGGAAAAATAAGTGGGCCTCTTTTAGATAGAATTGATATTCAAGTGGAGGTAACCCCTGTAAAATATCAAAAACTCGAGAGCGATGATAAAGTTGAGAGCTCTGAGGAAATCAAAAAAAAAGTAGACAAGGCAAGAAAAATACAACTTGAAAGGTACAAAAGCCATGGTATTTTTGCAAATTCTGAGCTCACTCCTGCTCTTAGCAATATATATTGTAAATTAGATTTAAAGTCTAAGGAAATCGTACAAAATGCGTTTGAGAGGCTTGGTCTAAGTGCAAGAGGCTATGGAAGAATTTTAAAGGTTGCACGTACAATTGCAGATTTAGAAGGAACTGAAAATATAGAGGCAAAGCATATTGCAGAGGCAATTCAGTACAGAAGCTTAGACAGGAAATATTGGGGAAATTAAGGTTAAAAATAATTACTATTGTTAGCCTTAAAATTTAATCAACGTACATTAAAACTTAGAAAGGACTGTGTATTATGAATGTTATAGAAATAGAGTTAGAAGATGAGAAATATCCGCAAAGATTGTTACATATTAAGAACTTTCCACCAAAGTTGTTTGCGCTTGGAAATATAGACTTGTTAAACGCTAATTGCATCATCGCAATTGTGGGTTCAAGGAAATCTACAGAATACGGCGGAAAGGTGGCAACTGAGTTCGCCAGCGAGCTCAGCAAAAAGGGAATTTGCATAATAAGCGGCATGGCAGTAGGAATTGATGGAATCGCTCATAATGCAGCAATTGCTGAGCCAGGTAAAACAATTGCAGTTCTTGGGGGCGGTTTTAACCACATTTATCCTCCAGAAAACGAATGGCTTTTCCACAAAATTCTTGAAAAAGGTGGATGCATTATTTCAGAACATTCGCCAGAAACCGAGCCAGATAGGAGCAAGTTTCCTATACGAAATAGAATTATAAGTGGCGTATCTGATGGTGTTCTTGTGGTAGAGGCTTTTGTAAAAGGTGGCAGCACTATTACAGCTAAATATGCAAAGCAAGAAGGCAAGCCTGTTTATGCTGTGCCAAATGGCATTTACTGCACCACTAGCGGTGGGCCAAATAGGTTAATTCAAGAGGGGGCAACTTTGGTTACAAAGCCTTCTCAAATTATTGAAGATTTCAAAACTCTTTTACCTGCTAAAAAAGGAAGTACTTCCTTAGCTTCTACGAGTGGTACTTCAAATTTGAGTAACGTTCCATCTTCTGATAGCACATCAATTTCAGTCAAGAAAATGCAGAATGAGCAAGTTGCTAACAAAAACGAAAACTTTGAATTTCCAAGAGAATATTTGCCAATTTACAAAATACTTTCGGACGAACCTAGCCATATAAATAAAATTGCTAAGAAATTAAACACACCTGTGCAGGAAATAAGTCCAGTCCTTACTTTAATGGAAATAGATGGTTACGCATATCAGCCACAAACAAACTATTTTACAAGAAAAATAGATACATTTGATTAGTTAAAGCATATCTTTCAAAAAGCATACCTGAAATTCAGATATGCTTTAATTTTCCATTAACCTAAAATACTCTTTTCCGACACCACATTGTGGGCACTTGAACCCATCTGGTACCTCATCTCCATAATACACATAGCCACAAACTGTGCAAACCCATGCAGTTTTATTTTGTTGTGTAACAACTTTTTTTAGCAATTCATCTTTGTGCTCTCTATAATACCCATAGGACATCGGCTGCGCATCTTGAAACAATTCAGATTTTTTCACTCTGCCAATGAAAATTGTATGAGTTTCAGCATCAATCATGTCCACTACTTCACAATACAAATAGCCAATTGTGTTTTTTACAGTTTTAATACCTTCAACATCTACAAACTCAAACTTTTCAAACTTATTATAATCTCTTGACGAATGAAAACCAAAATTTTCAATAATCTGTGGGTCACAGTCCATACCTAATATTGAAAGTGTAAAAACCTTACTCTCCATAAGTTTTTCATGAGTATAGTTTCTTTTATTTACAGAAACGCTTACTAAAGGCTCATCTCCCGCACTCACCTGACTTACAGCATCTACCATACATCCTGCTCCCAAAGTAGTTAGCACATACATTCCATGTGTTAATTTATCAATCACATTCATTTAAGCTCACTCCTCTTTTATAAATTTATTTTACAACAATCACGCATGACCCCTATGCTTTTTATTCTTGATGCTTTTCTACATCAACCACATAAACTTGAGCCGGATATGTTTCAAGCACAGTTCCAGTATAAGTTACCTTTACCCTATCTCCTACTTTATAATCTGCTGCGTTTTCCACCTCAACACTAACTGCATCTCCTAAGTTTTGGTCATCTGTCTTAACAACAATAGATTTATCATTCACTTCTGTCACTTCTCCCTCAAATGTTGGTGCAGTCCCATAAATAGTTGCTTCTTTCGAATATCCGTCTATAGTAATTGGTCCATATTTTTCTGAGCTCACACCTTCTTTGGGTTGTAGCACAATGTTTACTGCCTGGCCATCTTCCTGCAACTCAACTGTGTAAATGTCTGAAGGAATATCAGAGCTAACTGTAACCTTTGGATCAGCTCCATATGCATCTCTTGTATTATCTGTCCTCAATGTATATCCAACATCTTTTTCATATTCCAATTCCGTTATTACAGGGTCGCCCTCAATTGTATACATTACTATTCTCAAAAAGTCCGATTGTCTATTTGGGTTATCAGCCCTCGTGTTTTCTACAAATTCATTTAGACTATCCATGTTGTAAACCCTATTTCCCATAACCAAGCAACCATCTTTTATCGCCTGTGTTAAAGGATATTCTTCAGGTAATTCCTCTAAAATTTGTTCACTTGCATTTTCTTCATTTGTTTCATTTAATTTATAATCTTGAGTTTGTAGTTTATTAAAATATACTGCTGCAAAAATAAGTCCTAAAATTACAATTACTCCGACTATAATTAATGCAATTTTCACACTACCTTTCATGTCGACCACCATTCCTTTCCACTGCCCCTATACTATCATAAATATTGGCAATACGCAAGCAATAGTTTTTGTCAAATTATTTGTTTTATGTGGTTTATTTTATATGTATTATCTTTCAAATATACCTCAATCACATCAAGTCTCACAAACTCATTTTCCATATGTCTTGAATATAAATAATAGCTTGCCGTGTTAACCAAATGCTTTTGTTTTGGCTCATTTACAGCCTCAACTGGCTCCCCATATAAATTGTTCGTCCTAGTTTTTACTTCTATGAACACAATCTCTTTTTTATCTTTAGCAATAATATCTATCTCGCCCTGCTTTGCCACAAAATTCCTTTCTATTATGCTATACCCAAGATTCTCTAGGTACTTTGTTGCCAGATCCTCTCCTATTTTTCCAATTTCATGTCTTAAATACATATTCGCTCCTAACTAAAATTTTCTTACACAAACTTTTTTTGTTTTACTGTGGAATTATATAACTTTGAATAAAGCCCATTAGAAATAACAGTTTTATTTTACTCTAACATCAAGGAAATGTCAATGTTTTCTGCCATTCCTGCAAATATCCTTTATTTTGCCTTTTCAAAACCAAAGTTTTATACTATAATACATATATTAAACATGGACATACTATCAGGAAGGAAAGTGATACAATTTGGAAATACGAGATTTATATGATATAAACAGAAATTTAACAGGCGAAACAATTGCTAGAGGCGAGCCAATACCGGACGAAAAGTACATTGCTGTTGTTCTCGCATTTATCCAGAATTCTGAAGGCAATTTTTTAATTCAGAAAAGAAGTACTTTAAAGGATGGTAAGCTTGGAGCAACAAGTGGTCACTTGGAAACTGGCGAGACCAGCATGCAGGGAATGATAAGAGAAATAAAAGAGGAGCTAGGTCTGGATGTAATGCCAGAAGATTTAAAGCTGCTTTATTCTGGCAAGAGTGATAAGAGGCAATTTTTCTTTGATATTTACTATTTAAAAAAGGATATAAATATTAATGACTTGTCTTTGCAGAAGGAAGAAGTAGAACGCGTGGAGTGGCACTCTCTTGCCGAAATTAAAACTTTAGTTGAAAATGGGCTTTTTTCGGACAGTCATGCTGAAGTTATCCCCGAATTATTAAATTTACTAAAGAATTTGCATTAGTTCTAGTTCGGTGAGCTTTGTTTCGCTACGCATAAATTAAGGGAGCTTGCCGCTCCCTTAATTTTTTAGTTGCTTTCTCTGTGCAATAAAAGTCATTGTTTGCAGATGTGTATACATTTTTTGCTGTGAGATGTGTCCCCAAAACGAAATTTTTTTCGCTGCGAGACCTGTCCCCAAAACGAAATTTATAACTCTTTTTCAAATTCAATTGTAACTTTGAATAAATCTCCATCGAGATAAATGTTGAATTGGCCTTTTTGTAGTTCTGTTAGGCTTCTGGCAATAGAAAGGCCAAGTCCGCTTCCCTCCGTATTTCTCGATGCTTCTCCTCTCACAAACCTTTGCATTAGCTCATCTGCGCTGATGTTCAATTTTTGGTTTGACACGTTTTTTAGTTGTATAGATACCTTGTTATTTTTTTCTGCTATATCTACATATACTCTTGTTCCTTCCATCGCGTATTTTGATATGTTTGAATACATGTTTTCTAAAACTCTATACATATATCTGCTGTCTGCTTTTACATATACCTCTTTTTCTGGCAAAGTGATTATTTCTTGCAAGTTATGTGCTTTAAATTTATCTTCAAATTCTCCTGATACTTGTTTTATAAGCTCATTTACATTTAATTTTTCCATGTTCAATTTTATAGAGCCTGACGATGCTTTTGATGCTTCTACCAAGTCCTCTGTAAGCTTTTTAAGTCTCTGCGATTTGCTATCCAGAATGTTTAGGTACTCATTTGCCTTTTCTCCCTCGATGTTTTCCTTTTTCAATAAGTCTATATAGTTTATAATTGAGGTTAGTGGTGTTTTTATATCATGCGATACATTTGTTATAAGTTCTGTTTTTAGTCTTTCGCTTTTTAGTCTTTCGTCTATTGCATTTGATAAGCCACCAGCTATATCATTTATGTGTTTTGCTATTTCCTTATCTTCTCCATAAAATTCTCTTTCATTTAAGTGTAAGTCTGTTTTTCCATTGTACAAGTCATTTATGGCTGCTTTTATTCTAGTATAGCTTTTTATCCTTTTTGATATATAATCATATACAAATATGTTTATAAATAATACTAACGCTAATCCTGCAAAAAATTGTACCAACATTATTCCTATTGACAAAAGATTTGCCATTAAATAAAGTGCAAAATATATTATGAAATTTTTGGTTGCCTGCATGTTTTCCATAAAGCCTTTTAGTTTGTCATATATCCAGTATGCAATTGTTGTTTTCCAGAAAGTGTGAGTTTTTAGCCTTTTTACCACTGTTTCAAAAAATAGTATGCATGCAAGATATATAATAATCGCTCCTACAAGTGCGGAAGAAAGTCCTACTATAAATGACACAGTTGTCGTTGTATTCCCAACCACCGCAATAAATATAGCTCCGATACAGCCTATTATTATTGCAATAAGTGCTGCAAGTTCTATTAATATTTTGTCAAACCAGTTTAGTACAATTTCTTTTCTTCCTTTTTTCCTTCCAATTCCTACAACACAAACTGGTATTAGTGCAACTAATATTAGTACTAGCACTGGTATAACATATACCGCATTAGGTGTAATTTTCAAAAGCACATTATAAAATAGTTGGTCTTGATAGATTTGGTCGGTGTATTCTAATGTGTCTAGCAATGAACTATAAATTGTATAATTATTTGCATTTTCGGTTTCCTCTTGAAGTCTGCTATCCACATAACTAACATTGTTTAGTCTATCTATTGATGTATCTACCTTTTCTCCATCATAATTCCAATATATTCCCTTTTGTGTTATCTGAGACAAAATATTATCTAGCATCGAATTGCTAATTGAATAGCTTAGATTTGTAAAAGCTTCTTTAGTACTATTATCTATAATTAGCCATTGCACATTAGTACCATATATGTCTGTAAAATAGTAAATTGTCTCTACATTTTCATTGCCTTCTACCTTTTGCTCAGTTCTTAAATAATAACTATATGGGTGTATATCGTCCTTATTTTTCTGCCAAGATGTTACTGTGCTTAGACCTGCGAACACCTCGTACGAATAGTCTTCTGCAAAAGTCTCTGTCTCAAAAAAGCTTTGCTTATTATTTATTGCCTCTCTTTCCATTGGATATGACATGCAAACAATCATAAAAATGAGTACAGCTAAAACTATTGGAGCTACTACGTATGAAACATTTTTCGCAACTCTAAGCCAACAAGTTCTTTTTTCTTCTGAGTTCATAATTAACCCTCCTTTCTAATGATTGGAAAAGAATTAAATTTTGGCAAGGAAAATTTTGTTTAAAAGGCAAGGGCTCATACGTGTTGTATGTAACCGCGTTTCAAATTAAATTTGACACAGCCAAGATTATAATTCTTTTTCAATCACCTCTCTAATCTAGCTTTTCAATCTTGTACCCAATCCCCCAAATCACCTTCAAATACTTAGGTTCACGTGGGTTTATTTCTATTTTCTCTCTTATGTGCCTTATATGTACTGCTATAATATTTTCTGCTCCGTAGCTTTCTTCTTCCCAAACATTTTCATAAATTTGCTCTATAGAATAAACTATTCCTTTGTTTTTTGTAAGGAATTTCAATATATTATACTCTGTTGGAGTTAGTTTAACTTCTTTGCCATCTACTTCTACAACCTTTGTTGCATCATTTATAACCAAGTCTCCAGATTTATATATATTGCTATCTTCTTGCTTCTTAACCATAGAGCCCAAGCTAGTATATCTTCTTATTTGTGAATTTACTCTTGCAATTAGCTCTAGTGGATTAAATGGCTTTGTTACATAATCATCTGCTCCATTATTTAGTCCAGAAATCTTGTCATAATCTTCTGATTTGGCTGAAAGCATAATAATTGGAATTGATTTATCCTTCCTGATTATATTTGCTGTTTCAATTCCATCTAACTTTGGCATCATTATATCTAAAATAATAAGTTGTATGTTGTCATTTTTCTTTAGTACCTCTAGCGCTTCCATTCCATTGTATGCCTTTAAAACATTATACCCTTCTCTGCTCAAATAAATTTCTATAGCTTTTACTATTTCTTTGTCATCATCACAAACTAATATATTATACATAAATTTACATTCCCTTCTAATTTAATCTACAAGCAATATTATAGCACATTTTACTTACTTAGTATAGCATAGTATTATTAAGAAAAAAGTGGTAATTTATTAATTATTTATTAAGAATTATTGTATAATTCTTTTCCATATGTTATACTTTTATTATTCAGTAAAGAATGGAGGTGAAACCAATGGAGCAAGACATTGCGCAAACTATACTGACTATGCTACACGAGATGAACTCTAAAGTTGACAATGTAAGTGCAAAAGTAGACGTTTCTTTTAAATCTCTCAACGATAAAATTGATAACGCCTTTAATGTTCTCAACAAACGTATTGATAAAGTTGAAGTTTCTCTTAACAAGCGTATTGACGAGGTTGAAGTTTCTCTTAACAAGCGCATCGATGAGGTTGAAGTTTCTCTTAATAAGCGTATCGATGAGGTTGAAGTTTCTCTTAATAAGCGTATCGATGAGGT
>CALXSA010000034.1 GCA_944390995.1 uncultured Clostridia bacterium | reverse complement strand
AGCTACTTATAGCTAATAAAATAAACTTCAAAAAAAATCAATAGAAAAGCTTGATAATTTTAGTGATGTGTGGTACAATAACTGTATTGTTATATAAAAAGGCGTTTGATAAAAGATTAGTAGCAAAGATAATTTTATAAAGAGAGGCTATGGTTGGTGGAAATAGTTTAAAATGTTTTGTGAATCTACTTTTAGAAGCTTTTTATGAAAATAAAACCGGGTGATGCTAGGTTATAAGCATTTTAAGAGATGTCAATTTTATTGACAATTAAGGTGGTACCGCGGAAAAATTCGCCCTTATGCATTTAGCATAAGGGCTTTTTGATTTAAAAGGTATTACCTAAAATTTTTTTAAAGAACATTGTCATATGCAATTTATTGATATGTGCATTGTTTAAAAGAGGTTATTAAATAAAATTTTTGGAAAGAAGCGTAAATTCGCTCGGATGGAGGTTAAAATGATAGATATTAAATTGATTAGGGAAAACCCTGAACTTGTAAAAGAGAACATTAGAAAAAAATTTCAGGACCATAAACTTGTTTTGATTGATGAAATATTAGAATTAGACACCCAAAATAGACAAGCTAAACTAAAAGGTGATGAGCTTAGAAGCCAAAGGAATTCTTTGAGCTCTGAGATTGGCAATCTTATGAAAAATGGAAAAAAAGACGAGGCTGAAGAAATAAAAGCAAAAGTTCAGAATATTAATAAAGAACTTGAAGAAGTTGAAAAACAGGAAACAGAGCTCTCAGAGCAAATTAATGAGAGAATGCTTAAAATTCCAAACATTATTCATGAGTCAGTTCCAATTGGTGAAGATGATAGCAAGAATGTAGAAATAGAAAAGTTTGGTGAACCTGTTGTTCCAGATTACGAAATACCATACCATGCAGATATAATGGAAAGCTTTGGCGGGCTAGACTTAGACTCTGCTCGTAGAGTTGCAGGAAACGGTTTCTACTATTTGGTAGGAGATATTGCAAGGCTTCATTCTGCTGTGTTATCTTATGCAAGGGACTTTATGATAAATAAAGGCTTTACTTATTGCATACCACCATACATGATACGTAGTAATGTAGTTACTGGTGTTATGAGCTTTGAAGAAATGGACGCCATGATGTATAAAATAGAGGGCGAAGATTTATACCTTATTGGGACAAGTGAGCATTCTATGATTGGTAAATTCAAAGGACAAATTCTTGCCAAAGAAAACATGCCATATACAATGACATCATACTCACCATGTTTTAGAAAAGAAAAAGGAGCACATGGAATTGAAGAACGTGGAGTATACCGTATACATCAATTTGAAAAGCAGGAAATGATTGTTGTATGTGAACCAGAAGACAGCTGGAATTGGTATGAAAAGATGTGGCAATATACAGTTGAGCTATTTAGAAGTATGGACATACCAGTACGTACACTTGAATGTTGCAGTGGCGATTTAGCCGACTTAAAAGCAAAAAGCTGTGATGTAGAAGCATGGAGCCCAAGACAGCAAAAATATTTTGAAGTTGGCAGCTGTTCTAACTTAACAGATGCTCAAGCAAGGCGTTTAGGAATTAGAATTAAAGGCGAAAAAGGTAATTATTATGCCCACACATTGAATAATACTGTAGTTGCCCCACCTCGTATGCTAATCGCATTTTTGGAAAACAACTACAATCAAGACGGAAGCATAAATATCCCTGAAGTACTTCGCCCTTACATGGGAGGAATTGATAAGTTAGTACCATAGTTGGACGTTGGGGACACTCCTTTTTGTCCAAGAACTTGAACATTGAGGACACTCCTTGCTCAGACCTGTCCCCATCTTGCAAAAATTTGCAAACTAGGGACACCTCTTTTCTTGCAAGTTTTTGCAATTTTAAACGTGTCCCTACCTTGCAATAGGAAGGTAAATTTACGCGAATGGAGGTTAAGAAGTGAAAATAAACAATCCTGAATTTAAGATTTCAGCTGTTAGTCCTAAACAATATCCTGACGATGGGCTTCCTCAAATAGTTTTAGTTGGTAAGTCTAATGTTGGTAAATCTTCTTTCATAAATACTATGATTAATAGAAAGAGGCTCGCAAGGACGAGCAGTGAGCCTGGCAAGACGAGGCAGATTAATTTTTATAATATGGATAATAAATTTTATTTTGTTGATTTGCCAGGCTATGGATACAGTAAAATGTCTAAAAAAGAACAAGTGCGAGTTGGCAATTTTATTGAGGAGTATTTACACAAGAGCCCAAATATTGCCTTGATAATTTTATTGATTGATATTAGGCATTTACCTGGTGAGAATGACAAATTAATGTACAGATATGTTATTGATTCGGAAAGACCTTGTATTATCATTGCAAACAAGGCTGATAAGATTGCTATCACAAAAGTAGATGCTCAAGTAAGAAAACTACAAGACGAGCTTAACCCATTACATGACCTAGTATTTTTGCCATTCTCAGCAGAAAGAAAAATTTACACCGAAAAAGCTTGGGACGAAATCGAGAAGTTTTTGTAACAATGCAAAAGCATTATTATAGTATAGGCAGTTGATAAAGAAGAAGACATGTTGTATAATACTACTGAAAGTGAAAAATGAAAGAGCTCGACAGCTCAAATGGAGGTAATTATGGATTATAAAGATTTAGCAAATTTAATCTTTCCAGATGCGAAAGATATTTCATATTATGAGGAAAAATATCCAGAAAGGAATTTGCCAGAAGGTGCTGTTGTTTCAAGATTTGCGCCTAGTCCAACTGGTTTTGTACATATAGGGGGACTATATCAAGCTTTGGTTGCAAAGGAGATGACCTCACAAACTGGTGGTGTTTTCTTTTTAAGAGTAGAAGATACAGACCAAAAGAGAGAAGTTGAAAATGGTATTACAGGAATAATAAATTCACTTAAAGAGTTTGAGCTATTGCCAGATGAAGGTATGTTTACAGAGATAGAGGAAAAAGGAAATTATGGACCATATAAGCAATCTTTAAGAAAAGATATTTATCAAGCATATGCTAAGTATTTAATTGAACAAGGAAAAGCTTATCCTTGCTTCTGTACTCCTGAGGAAGGCGAAGAATTAAGGAAAAAGCAAGAGGCTGCCAAGATAAGACCTGGATATTATGGAGTATGGGCAAAGTGCAGAAATATTACTGTTGAAGAAGCTGCCGAGAAGATAAAAAATGGAGAGCCATATATAATAAGGTTCAAATCTCCTGGTAGAGAGGACAGAAAAATAAAACACCATGATGTGATAAAAGGAAATGTTGATTTCCCAGAAAATGACTTAGACATTGTAATAATTAAAGCTGATGGACTTCCTACATATCATTTTGCACATGCTGTAGATGACCATTTAATGAGAACAACACTTGTGATTCGTGGAGATGAATGGCTTTCATCAATGCCTTTGCATTTGCAACTATTCCATGAACTTGGTTTCAAACCTCCAAAGTATGCACACATTGCACCTATTATGAAAAATGACAATGGAAATAAAAGAAAAATAAGTAAAAGAAAAGACCCCGAGGCTGCTGTTTCTTACTATAAAGAAAATGGAATACCTGTACAGGCTGTAAAAGAATATCTTTTAAACATTTCAAACTCAACATTCGAAAATTGGAGAAGGGCAAACCAAGACAAAGCTCTAGAAGAATTCAAATTCGATATTAAAAAAATGAGCGTTAGTGGTGCATTATTTGATATGGTAAAATTATTGGATATAGGCAAAAATGTAATTTCAAAAATGACTGCTGAACAAGTATATGATTACTCACTTACTTGGGCCAAAGAATATGACGAAGAACTTGCTAAAATGCTTGCAGATAAAGAGTATTCACTAAAAATAATAGGAATTGAAAGAGGCAATAAAAAGCCAAGAAAAGACATTTCAAAATGGTCTGATGTGAAGAATTCAATAATATACATGTATGATGAAAAATTCTTCGAAAACCCAACATATGAATATGGCAAAGTAAATGATAAAGAGCAAATAAATGATATTTTGGAAGCATATGCTCAAAAATATTTTGACATAAATGATGATAAAGAAACATGGTTTAATAAGATTAAAGATTTGGCAGAAGAAAAAGGTTTTGCAAGAGAAGTAAAAGAATACAAGGCAGAACCTGAAAAATGGCCAGGCCATGTGGGCGATATAAGCACTGTGCTTAGAGTGGCGCTTACAGGCAGACAAAATACTCCAGACATGTTCGAAATCATGCAAGTACTAGGAAAAGATAGTGTACTTAAAAGAATTGAGACAGCTATCAAAAAATAATTTTAACTGAAGCTATAAATTTGAAAATTTCCTACATAAAATATCTTGCAGAACTTTAATTCTAAAACATTTTAAAGGAGGAAGATTATTTCATGGAATATAATGTGGGAGACGTAGTTAGAACAAAAAAACAGCACCCATGTGGTAGCAAATTATGGGAAATTACTAGAGTAGGGGTTGACTTTAAATTAAAATGCTTAGGGTGCGGGCATACAATAATGATTGAGCGCCCAAAGGCTCTAAAAATGATTGAGAGAAAAGTAGAGAACACACTGTTACAGGGAAGTGGTCAATAACAATTATCCCAGAATATAACTAAAAAACCAAAAAACCAGCTCTTTTTAGAGTTGGTTTTTTGGGAGTATGCTTTTAGTGGTCTTCATTAGCAATTTCCGCAAAAGTTTTGATAATAAGCTCATCATTTTCTTGCTCCACAGTAAAAAACTTATCCTCGAACAAATGCCCCAAAGCATAAACTTTTCCATCTTTTAGTAACACACAAATTTTCTTGTTTTCCAGCTTCGAAATATCATCCACACCAGAGTACTCCAGCAAAGCCAGCATGAGCTGTTTGGTCCTGGGATGTGTGAAATCAAACCTCAAAAACTCGGAATAGTTGTCAGCGCTTGTTACATAAAAGACTAGATAAGGCCGCTTATTCGACAATTCGAACCGTATGTGCTGAATAGTTGCTACTAAAGTCCTAAACATAATCTCCCCTCCTTAAAGGTCGTTCTAATTCAAGAACATAAAAAGGTTAAAGGAACAATAATTGGAAGATAACTTCTCTTGGTCAATTATATAGGATAGATATGCAAAAGTCAATTACAAAATTACAGGACAATAGTTTTTAAAATATGTCTGTCCTGCAACACTACAAACCTACGTTTGCAAAAAACATTTGACAAATAATATTTTTTGTTGTATAATAATTTACAGTTGTTACCAAAATAAGGTAAAGATGAGAGAAATTTTAAAAAATATTGTAAATTATTGAACGGGTTATTGAGAATATAAAAATAGGTTTTGCAAATTAATTCATGCAAAACAAATCATGCCTTGCTAAAATGCTTATTGTGCGGAAAGATAAGCATGTTGAATTTTGGCGTGTAAAAATGTAGTAAGAGACTTAATATTTAATCTGGTTTTAGTAGTTTATAATGGATAGTATAAACTACTTTTTTGTAATAATAATTTTGTAAGAGCGGCTGTAATAATAATTTAATATTTTTTTAAATTGTGTTATAAAAATTTGTTTTTTGTAACATTATATGTAAAAGATAGACCTTATTTTAAAGAGATACAACAAATACGGTGAGATTGATAATATGCTTTTATATTTAGAGTAGTATTAGAAACATCTTAATAATTAGAAAAGGAGAGATTTTATTAAATGGAAAGAAAGAAAACAGTTGAAGAAAAAGTTTTCGTAAAAACGGAAAACACGAGAAAAAGAGCACCAAGAAAAAGTGCCAAAAAAGAAAGTGCAGCTAATACACTTAAAACTAGCGGGGGAAGGGAAACTAGAGGAGAGAGTCATTTAGACAACAAATTTTCAAAAGAGAATATTGAAAAAAAGGTTGTTGAAAGTAGAAGAAAAAGTCTGCCAAAATTTGAATTTAAAAAAGATAATTTAAAAATAATACCTCTAGGAGGTTTAGACGAGATAGGAAAAAATATTACGGTATTCGAGTATGGCAATGAAATAGTGTTAGTTGACTGTGGGCTAGAATTCCCAGAAGACGACATGCTTGGAGTTGATTTGGTAATACCAGATGTAACTTATCTTGAGAAAAACAAGGAAAAAATTAAAGGAATGGTTATAACACATGGTCATGAAGACCATATTGGCGCAATTCCTTATGTATTAAGGCAGATAAATGTGCCTATTTATGCAACAAAATTAACTGTTGGCTTGATAAAAAACAAACTTGAGGAGCATAAATTATTAGCTTCTACGAAATTAATTCCAGTAGAACAGGGTCAAACAATTAATTTCGGTAGCATAAAGGTAGAATTTATTAGAAGTAACCACAGTATACCGGACTCAGTTATGCTTGCAATTCATACACCTGTTGGTGTTGTTCTTCATACAGGAGACTTTAAGGTGGACTTTACTCCTATTGATGATAAGCTAATGGACTTAGGCAGAATTGCAGAATTAGGAAATAAAGGAGTTATTGCATTAATGTCAGACAGTACAAACTCAGAGAGAAAAGGCTACACAATGTCTGAAAGCACAGTAGGAGAAGTGTTTGACAGGTTATTTCAAAATAACACAAAAAGAATTGTTGTTGCTACTTTTGCATCAAATGTGCATAGAGTACAGCAAATAGTAAATTCAGCAGAGAAGTATGGTAGAAAAATTGCTGTTTGTGGTAGAAGTATGATAAACATGATTGAAACAGCAAGAGAGTTAGGATATATCAATGCTCCTACAAACATGTTTATTGATATTGATATGATTAAAAACTATCCTGACGACCAATTAGTTATTATAACTACTGGAAGCCAGGGAGAGACAATGTCTGCACTTACAAGAATGGCAGCAGGTGAACACAAAAAAGTTGTAATAACACCAAATGACATGGTAATTATCTCTGCTACACCTATACCTGGAAACGAGAAATTAGTTTCTAACGTAATAAATGACTTAATGCAAATAGGAGCAGAAGTAATTTACAGCGCATTAGAGGCAATACACGTATCTGGACACGCATGCCAAGAAGAACAAAAATTAATAATAGCTCTTGCAAAACCAAAATTTTTCATACCTGTGCATGGTGAATACAGACAATTACGAGCACATGCGGAAACAGGTAAGAAAATGGGTATACCTCCAGAAAACATTTTCATATTAGAAAATGGAAAAACTCTTGAGGTAAACAGCAAAGAAGCCAAAATTACAAATTCAGTACCTTGCGGAAAAATTCTTGTGGACGGCTTAGGTGTTGGAGATGTAGGAAATATTGTTTTAAGAGATAGACAACATTTGTCTCAAGACGGTTTAATCGTAATAGTTATGACAATGGATGGAAGTACAGGAGAAATTATTTCTGGACCAGATGTTGTATCAAGAGGCTTTGTATATGTAAGAGAATCTGAAACATTAATGGAAGATGTGAAAAAAGTAATAAACCAAGAAGTAAGAACCTTCGAAGAAGAAGGAGTAAGAGATTGGTCTACAATTAAATCAACTCTTAAGGACGACCTAAGAGACTACATTTTCCAAAGAACAAAACGCAACCCGATGATACTCCCTATAATAATGGAAGTGTAATAAAATGCAGTAATACCAAGGCTTTGCAGTCTTGGTATTATCTAATTGTTATTAATTTGTTATTAACCGTGCAAAATGTAGTTTTTCGGGACGGAGCAAAAAAACAGCTTTTGGGAAACAGAAACACCGGATACTGAGCAGTGTGTCAGTATTCGGTGTTTTACTAGCATATAAACGATGCTCTGGTGTACATGGAGTGCTATTCTTGATTACTACATAGAGTAAGGTTCCTATTATGTGGCATTTACATTACTGCGCCAAGTATTCCAGCATCATTTTTTAGTTCTGCAAGTACTATGCTTGTTTTACTGTCTTTGTTGAAAAAATATTTTCTCTTGTCCATTTCATCTACAAGTTGCTCATAAAAAATATTCTTGAAATGAACAAAACTTCCACCTAGACAAATTGCTTCTGGCTCGAAAATATCAATTATGTTAGAAAGGCCGACTATCATATTTTCTATGTAATTATTAACTAATTCCCTAACTTCTGGCTTTTGCAAATTACTCTCTAGTATGCCAACCAAATCTGGAGCATCAATATTATCAAGTTGCAATATTTTTTTAACACGTTCCTTAAATCTTTTCATTGAACAATATGTTTCAAAACATCCCTTTTTACCACAATTACATTCTATGCCATTTTTATCTATAACCATATGGCCCAATTCAAAGCCTATGTTTTTGTTTGCTTTAAGCAAACTTCCATTCAAGAAAACTGCTGAACCAATTCCAGTTCCCAAGCACAAAAACACAGCATCATTATATTGCTTTAGTGACCCAAACTCAAATTCTGCAAGCCCTGCCGCTTTTGCGTCATTACCTACTTGAATTGGTATGTTGTATTTTTTTAAGATATATTCAAAATCAATTTTTTCTATACCTAAATTAACAATTCTTTTTATTTCTAAACTATTTTTAATTGGCGTTCCTGGAGCGACAATTCCAATCTTTTCTACATTACCCATTTGCGAAAATGCATCAATATAAAAGTCTATTATGTCTAAAATGTGCTTTTCTATCCCATCAATTTTTTCTATATCTTGCTCAACCTTTTTTACAATTTTTCCATCTTCTATAAGAGCAATACCTATATGACTTCCACCAATATCTATGCCTATATTCATGTGCCATCATCCCTCTCCAATTTTTTATATTATAATTTCCATACAGATTATATCATATAAAAATTTTTTTGAATAGGGATATTTGCATCTAACCGTAATATTATTTTTAGCACAACTAATAATGCTGCTCCTGGTATGCCCAAAAGACCAACAGTTATTGCTGTTATTAGGTTTAGTCCTATGTGAAAGCCAAAATTCATTCCCACAATATTTATAATATAAATTAGTACCCCGCCCAGGATAGAATTTAAAATTAATTTAAATATGTTCTTTAGTGGCCAGATAAATATTTTGCCAAATATAAATATGAAAATTATACATGCTAGAAAAGCTATAATAGTATTAAACTCCATATTACCACATTCCTTTATTAATTATTTTACATTAATTAATATGTTGTAATGTGGACAAATATGCTTTTCTTTGCAATTTGATTATGCCTTATTCTTTCGTATGTAAATCTCGTTTATCATATCTAATGCCAGACCTTTTTTCTGTGCTTTCTTCATAAGATAGTCAAGCTTGGTTTGGTTTGCTTTTATCTGATATGAATAATAATCTATTAGCCCTTCCTCTGCATATTCAAAATTCTTGTGAGCTGAGTCTAATTCATTTTTTGTTTTTATAATACTTACAATAAGTTCTAAATTTTTCTCATCCTCAGACTTGTCCTCAATTTTGTTTTCTCTAACATATTCTTCATATGACATACACTCATCCACCTTTCAAATACAAATATTACTATTATAAGTATATGCTGGAAATATGGAAAATATGCATGATTTTATGCACAGGAGATATAACCCAATTTTTCACAAAACAATTGACATAAAACCATGGCAGTGCTATAATATTCTTCACATGCAAAAATGCATAGTATTAATGATTTGGAGGAGTATGTATGCGGCTTAAGGTGAGAGAAGGTAGAGTGCTCTTAAATGGAGCAACTGATATTGAAATAGCTAAGGCTATGGCAGATGTCATGAAGCAGTGTTATGAGCACCATTCCCTTGTAACAAACTTCGTGTCGGAATATTTGGATGAAGATGAGGTTGATGAAATTGACCAGGAAGAAGCGGAACTCGTTAGAACGAGTGCGGAATTGGCTTTTTTGGATTTGCTGAGAAGCGACCCAAAAACTCAATCAAAGTATTGTCATAGGTGGCTTGTTTTCAAGAGACCTGACGTACTTGTTATCAATCGTAATTCCATCGGAATATTCGATAGAATATACAGGGGAGGGGCAATAAGGCACTTCTTTCCGACAAATGCTAGATACCTCATTGACTTGACCAACAATATGCTAATTGCGGAATTTAGCTTTAAGAAAAAGCTAATATCATGGAAATGAAGTCCAAATCACTCCAACCGTTTTTCGGAAGGATACAAAAAAGAAGGAGAAATATTAAGACTTTTCTCCTTCTTTTTTTGCCTAATACAACGAGTTTTTGACGCGGCCATGTCCTTTTACTCTACCGTAACAGACTTTGCAAGATTTCTTGGCTTATCTACATCTAACCCTTTTAATTTAGAAATGTGGTAAGCTAAAAGTTGCATTGGCACAACAGAAAGAATTGGCGAAATTAATGGATTAGTCTCAGGAATGTTTATTATATAATCAAAATGACCATTTGGAATAATTTGATTAGTAATAATCAGAGTTTTAGCACCTCTTGTAATGACTTCCTGAACATTACTTATAGACTTTTCCACTAAAGCTGGGTTAGTAATAATTCCAATAACAGTAACACCATTTTCTATAAGAGCAATAGGGCCATGCTTTAATTCTCCTGCGGCATAGGCCTCAGAATGAATGTATGAGATTTCCTTTAACTTCAAAGACCCCTCTAATGCTACATTGTAGTCTGTTCCTCTGCCCAAGAAAAACATATCTTTTTCTGTATAAGTTTTTTTAGCAAATTCCTTAATCTGCTCCGTATTATCTAATATTTGCTCAATCTTAGAAGGAAGGTCTATTATGTCAGCTTTTAGCTCCTCTATAACTTGAGCATCAACACTTTCTAGCACTTCAGCAAAATACATTGCCAAAATTGCAATAAGTACTACTTGAGAAGTATATGCCTTTGTTGAAGCAACAGCAATTTCTGGACCTGCATGTGTATATATTGAATAATCTGCCTCTCTTGTTATAGAACTACCTATTACATTTGACACAGCAAGAGTTTTTGCTCCTTTAGATTTAGCAAGTTTCAAAGCAGCGATTGTATCTGCTGTTTCACCAGACTGGCTAATATATATGCACAAAGTATGCTCATCAATAATAGGGTTTCTGTATCTAAACTCAGATGCAATATCTACCTCAGTTGGAATTTTGCAAAGCTTTTCAAACAAGTTCTTTCCAACCAAACCTGCATGCATAGCAGTACCACATGCTACAATAAAAATTCTATTTACACTAGATAGATACTCCTTCGTAAACTCAATATCATCAAAAGAACATTTTTCTCCCAAACTAAACCTTGAACCAATTGTCTCCCTTATAGCAGTTGGTTGCTCGAAAATCTCTTTAAGCATATAATCTTCATATCCGTCCTTGCCAGCAGCATTGGCATCCCATTCGATATTTTTAATTGCCTTATTATGCTGAGACAAACTATTGTCAAAAAACTTAATATTATCTCTTTTTATAACTGCAAATTCATTATCATCAAGCAAATAGAAATCTTTTGTATACTTTAAAATAGCAGGAATATCAGAAGCTATGAAATTCTCTCCATCACCTTTCCCAATAACAAGTGGGCTATCTTTTCTAACAACAACAATTTGCTCAGGACAAATAGGAGAAATAACCTCAATTGCATAACTACCTTTCAAATCATACACAGCCGACTTTATGGCACCTAAAAACTTTTCCTCTGAATCTTTTAAAACTGAAACAGGACCATTTGTATAATAATAATGAATTAAATTTGGGATAATTTCAGTATCGGTCTGAGACAAAAATTTATAACCTTTAGAAACCAAAAACTCCTTCAAGTCATTGTAATTTTCAATAATTCCATTATGTACAACAGCGAAAGTACCACTGTTATCCATGTGAGGATGCGCATTTTCCTTTGAAGGCTTGCCATGAGTAGCCCACCTAGTATGCGCAATACCAACTGTAGCCTCTAGCTCATTAATACCATCTAATTCATACAAATTCTTTACTCGGCCCTTATCCTTCATAATCTTTATTGCATCATTTTCAATAACTGCAACACCAGCAGAGTCATATCCTCTATACTCTAGACTCAAAAGTCCATCAATTAATATTGGTGTAGCCTTTTTGCTACCAATATATCCAACAATTCCACACATAGGAAACCTCCTTTACTACTATATTACCAGTATATTACTATAGTTTGGGCAATGTGTCAATTACTTCCCCAAAATTCGTTTTGGGGACAGGTCTCACAATGAAAAAAATTTCGTTTTGGACGTCGGGACATTCCATAATGTCACAATAGTACTTTCCAAAATTGTCGAAATATGGTATAATATGTAACATGAAATGGGGGATGTGCAATGAAAGTAATTTTTATTTCTAATTTTTTGACGCATCATCAAGTACCGTTCTGTCTAGAAATGCAAAAGAAATTGGGAGATGATTTTAAATTTGTTTCTACAGTCAAAATATTTCAATGGCGTTTAGACATGGGGTTTGAAGATTTAGACAAAAAATATGATTTTGTTGTTAGAGCTTATGAGAACGATGAAATGTACAAAAAAGCTCAGAAACTAGCAACGGAGAGTGATGTGGCTATCATTGGCTCGACCGTGGACGACTTAATTGTGGAGCGATTAAAACAAGACAAGCTAACTTTTAGATACAGGTCAAGGGTATTTATATTTCCAGATGGCTTTTGGAAAACCATATTTAACAAAGAAAAATTAAAATTATTCTATGATAGGCATATTAAATTCAGAAAAAATAAAAATTTATATATGCTATGTGCAAATGCATATGGGGCTAAAGACTTTGAAAGGCTAGGGCTATATAAAAACAAAACATACGAATGGGGATATTTTTTAGAAACTAACAACTATGATATAGAAAAGTTACTAAAAGAGAAGCAACAAAAGAAAAAAGTTGAAATAATTTGGGTGGCAAGGTTCATTAAGTGGAAACATCCAGAGGTGGTAATAAAACTTGCTAAAGAGCTAAGAAAAGAAAATGTTGAGTTTAAAATAAAGATGCTTGGGACAGGCAAGCTAATAGAAAAGATAAAAAAAGAAGTTACAAAAAATGATTTGAGCGGGCAGATAGAGATTGTAGGTCAAGTGCCAAGTAGCAAAGTAAAAGACTATATGGAAGAAGCGGATATATTTATAGGAACAAGCGATAGCCAGGAAGGCTGGGGAGTTGTTGTAAACGAAGCAATGAATGCGGGCTGTGCAATAGTTGCAAATCGAAGAATGGGTTCGGTACCAATTCTTATAAAAGATGGAGAAAATGGTTATACATATGATAAATATCCAGAACTTAAAGAAAAGGTGGAATATTTAATTAAAAATGCAGAAGCGAGAAGCAAATTAGGAAAAAATGCTTACTTATATATTACGCAAAAATGGACAAGTACTATTGCGGCAAATAATTTAATTAGGCTGTTTGAGAGCATTTTATATGGAAAGGAGTTTGATGTAAAAGATGGGCCTGCAAGCAAACAAAACAAGATTTAGTGTTATCATAATAGGATATAATGTGGAAAACTACATAAAAAGAGCGATAGATAGTGTAGAAAAACAAGACGAAAAAAATATGGAGATAATTGTTGTGGACGATTGCTCTACAGATAATACAAAGAAAATAATAGAAGACTTAGCTGACAGCTATGGAAATATTGTGTTTAAAGCACATAAAGCAAACAAGAAAGCAGGTGGTGCAAGAAATACACGGCCTAGGCATGGCAACAGGCGAATACATTGTATTCCTTGATGGAGATGACTATTTAGCAGATGGAGATGTGCTTTCAAAATTAGATAGATTAATAGGAGAAGACAAGCCTGATGTGGTTTATATGGGCTTTAAGATAGAAGGCGATAGGGAAGAATTAGTAATTCCGACCGAAGAAACCTGTACAAAAACATATAAGGCAGCATTAGATAAATACCCTAATGTATGGAGTAAATGCTGGAGGAGAGAATTTTTGAAGGAGAACAACATTAAGTTTCCAGAAAATAGATTTTATGAAGACGTTTTGTTTGTGTACAATGGAGTTATGAAATCTAGAAGCTATAAAATTGCAGATTTTGTTGTTCATCACTATATTAGCGGAAGAAAAAACAGCATGACAACAGATATTGATTTCAGGAATATAATAGATACTGGTAAAAATTTGCAAGATCTAATAGAAATGAGAAAGACCGAACCTACTAAGGAGATTGACATTATTATACAAAAGGAAATTAATATGTGCAGGAAAAGGCTAGACAGCATAGAGAAGGTTCTATTTTCAGATTAAATAGATAGGAGTGTCCCCAGCGTCCAAGAAAAAAATTTATAAAAAGGGTTGAAAAAAAATTAGTCTAGTGATATTATAATTGTGTGCAAAAGATAAATTCATTTATCTAGGTGGGAGACCACTATATTTGAATATTAAACAAGGAGGGAAAAAATGAATAGTAACGAGAAAAGATGGGTGATTTTGCTAGTCGCTGTACTAATAATTGCAGTTGTGGTAATAGTAGCATTTGTAATACCAAAAGGTAATGGTGAGGGCGAACCAGCACAACAAAACGAAGCTGTAAATGAGTCAAAATACACAACAGAACTAGAACAAGGTTCAAAACTTAATACAAGTGAAGACTTTAATTCAACAAAAACTTATGGAGATTTAGAATTTTCTAACATTCAATTTTCTTCAACAAACGGAGTTAGTACTTTGTTAGCAGATGTTACAAATAAAGGTACTACAACTCATGAAGTTGAATCAGTAAAAGTAACTATACTTGGAGAAAATAATGAAGTACTTAATGAATTAGATGCTTTAATTGAAAAAATAGAACCTGGCCAAACAGCTAAGTTTAACGCAATAGCAACAGCAGACATAACAGAAGCAAAAGATTTTAAAATTGAAGCAAAGACTGATACAAATACAAACACAAACAACACAGAAAATACAACTAATACTAACGAAACAGCAGAATAAATAGCAAGATTTTGGCAAGTTAAAATTCATAATTATTAGTTATAAGTAGTTCCATGTGAGATACATGTTTTTTACGCGAAATTGTGAAATTTTACTAAATAGCTTGCAAATATTATAGAATTATGCTAAAATAGTACTGTTAAAAAATAGCAGTGCTATTTTTCCTTACTTATGGCGGTGTCCATAGGTTAATATCCAAAAGGAGGTGAACGGTAATGAATAAATACGAAAGTGTTATCATTATTAATCCAAATGTTGAAGAAACAGCATTGAAGGAGCTTATCGAGAGATTCCAAAATTTGATTAATACTGATGGTAAAGTAGAAAAAGTTAATGAGTTAGGCAAAAAGAAATTAGCTTATGAAGTTAAGAAAAACAAAGAAGGATACTATGTTGTATATGATTTCGAAGCTAACCCTGGTCTAATTGCAGAGCTTGAAAGAAATTACAGAATAACAGATGAAGTAATTAAATTTATAGTAGTTAAAAAATAGTAATAATTGCTATAACCCGTTCGGGGGCCTTTAATAAAGAAAGGTAAAAGGTGAATTATATGAACAAAGTAATTTTAATGGGAAGATTAACAAGAGACCCAGAAGTAAGATACACACAAACTAACAATACGCTAGTTGCAACTTTTTCTCTAGCAGTAAATAGAAGGTTTGTAAGACAAGGAGAAGAAAGACAAGCTGACTTTATAAACATAGTCGCTTGGGGAAAATTAGGAGAGTTTTGTAGTAAATATTATAAAAAAGGTCAACAGGTAGCTATAACAGGAAGAATTCAAACAAGAAATTGGGATGATGAACAAGGCCAAAAGCATTATGTTACAGAGGTTGTAGCAGAGGAAGCTTATTTTGCAGATAGCAAAAGAGACGGAGATAACAATTCTTCAGCAAACTTTGATGCAACATTTGGAGCTATGCCAACAGCTGGTGGAAGTTCAAATTCTGACTTCGAGATTTCTTCAGGAGATGATTTACCATTCTAGGTGAATGAAATAGCTTAGACCTTACAATTAGAAAATGCACTTGTAAATCTAGTGCTAAAATATATGAAGTAAGGAGTGAAAAGAGAAGATGGCTGAAAATAAAAAGAATAAAAGAAATAATAGAAATAATGGAGATAATGATTACAATCCAAAATTCAGAAAAATGAGAAAGAAAGTATGCCCTTTATGTGCAGATAAGAACTTAGTATTGGACTACAAAAATGCAGACCAAATTAGAAAGTTCATAAACGATAAAGGAAAAATACTTCCAAGAAGAGCAACAGGAGCTTGTGCAAAACATCAAAGAGATATTACTCTAGCAGTAAAAAGAGCAAGACAAATTGCTGTATTACCATACACAGCTGAATAAGAAAGGCATTTCGCAGGGCTAGTCTCTGGAGCAACGGCGAAATACATGTCACTCGCTTCGCTCGGACGGCCCA
>CALXSA010000033.1 GCA_944390995.1 uncultured Clostridia bacterium | reverse complement strand
ACACACACACACACACACACACACACACACACCAATTCTTATTCAAGGGTGGAATTCGTCTACTCGACAGCAAGAGAGTAGAAAAAACTTGTTCTGTTTGTGATGCGCTAAATTCGACAAAAAATATATATAAAAGGATGGACTATGCGGAAAGCCTAAATAAAAATGCTAGTGCTTTTTCGAAGAATAGTCTGTCCTTTTTGTGTGCTATAAGAAATGAAACAATAAAGAACAGACGATATACTGAAGAAATAAAAAGAAAACAGAAAAATAAATTAGCATGTGAGCGAGGTATAACACTACTTTCGTTAATAATAACTGTGGTCATAATGATTATTCTAGCGGCAGTAACAATAAACATAACTTTAGGTGATGGTGGACTTGTGCAGCAGGCTCAGCATGCAGCAGAGCAAACGGCAAATGCAACCAAGTCAGAGCAACAGCAGCTAGATGATGTGGCAAGTCAAGTAAATGAAATAATAGCAGGAATAGGTTCGGGCAACCCAGGAGAAGTTACAAACTCAACTCCAGGAGAGGATACAAACCAGATTGAAGATACAAATACAGTAGACACAAACACAATAGACCCAGAACCAGAACCACCAGATCCATTGCCAGATGGTACAATTTCGATAGGACAGCCACAATGGCAACCAGACGGAACGGCAAATGTAACAGTAAGCACAACAGAGCCTGATGTTACAATTGAATATCAAATAGGTGGAACTGATGAAGGCAGCTGGATACCTGTATCAGGTGGCATAATAGAGGGAATAGAAAATGGCGAGACTGTTTATGTAAGAATTACAGATGGAGAGCAAGCAAGCACCCCACAAGAAATAACAGTACAGGACACAACAGCACCAGAAAAAGCAAATATTGAAGTAAACCCAACAAGCGTAATAATAGGAGAAAGCTTAACTGCAACAGTAACACATATAGACAATGAAACAGGTGTAAATACAGAAAATAGCAAATGGGTACTAACGCAAAGTGCAGATGAAATCGGCACAGGAGATAATGTTATTACGCAATATACAGGCTCATTTGATGCAAACCCAGACACAATTACTTTAGATAGTAGCAATGCAGGAACATACTATTTACACATTTTAACAGTGGATAAAGCTGGAAATAAAACAGAAACAGTATCAAGCGCAATTACAATAAGTGGAATTACAGGCACAGTAACACAAAATGGACAAGTAACTTGGGGTGCAGGACATGCAAACATAAGCTTGGCAACAACAGAGGGCCAATACACAATTGTGTATAAAATAAATGGAGAAGGAAGCTGGCAAACTTACAATGGCATAAGCATAACAGGACTAAGCCATGGAGATACGGTTACAGCTTGTTTGACAAATACAAGCCAGACAACGTATGGACCAGAGGCAAGCTTTGAAATAAAGGACGAAAAAGCCCCAACAGTAACAGTAACGGCTCAAGGAAGTCCTACAACAAATAGCATAGCAGTAACAGCAGTAGCAGTAGATAATGAAAGTGGAATGGTGGCAAGCCCAACATATACCTTCCAATACAAGGCAAGCGGGGCAGGAAGCTACACAACACCAAGTGGAGCAAGTAATATTTCAAATGCAACATACACATTTACGGGACTAACTCAAGGCACAAGTTATGATATACAAGTAATTGTAAATGGGGATAATGCAGGAAATACAGGAACAGGCACACTTACAAATCAAACTACAGCAACAGTACCAGGAGCAGACGAAGGCTTAGTAACAGGAAGTATTACAGCAAGCCCAGCAATATGGAAAGATTACAAAGCAAGTACGACACTAACAACCACAACGAGTTTTAAAATACAGTATCAAGTAAATGGAACAGCAGAAGAAAGCTGGTCAGAGGCAGCCAATAGCCCAGTTACAGTAAGCAATGTAAACCATGGCGACACAGTTAATGCAAGACTAACAGACGGAACAAATGCAGGAGATTATGCGGCAATAACCATACTAGATGGAATAGCTCCAACAGTAAGTGTGGAAGTAGGAAAAGTGACACATAACAGTATAGCAGTAACAGTAACTGCAACAGACAATGAGAGTGGTTTAGCAAGTACAGGCACATACAAATACTATTTAAATAATGAACAAACACCAAGAGCAACGAGCGAAAGCAACAGTTACACATTTACAGGTTTAAATGCAACTACGGACTATACAATAAAAGTAGAAGTTGTAGACAAAGCAAATAACCCAGGAACAGGCACCGCGCAGGCATCAACAACAACAGATCCTATGGCAATCGAAAACAAATTAGAGGCAGGAGACTTTGTATATTATGAAGACGGACAAGGGGCAAGACAGCTATGTGCGGTATTATATGACAGTAGCTCACCATATGGGGTAGAAATAATAACAATGAATACAGTGGAAGATGTGAGATTAGGAAATAGTAATTTTACTACAGCAATGAATTCATACAATAGTGCAATAAGTACGTTAAATAATGCAACAAGAAAATATATAAACACAACATATGCAGATAAGGCAAGAAGCGTAGGAAGTGTACCAGGTAATTCAGGTCAAGACAATGGTGGATATTATACAAGTAGCTCTAGTTATATGGAAGACTATAATGGCAAATTTAAAAATACGGATACCAACTATGAGACAGACTATAACCAGATGGGAAAACTGAGTATACGAGATGCAAACGGACAATACTGGCTAGCATCGCGTATTGTGAGCTCAAATTCGAGCAATACCTGTTTCAGTGTGCGAACTAATTTGACAGACTATGGTTTGTGCTACGTATATAGCAACGGCGACACGTCTTCAGTTTATTATGCGCTTGGCCTCCGTCCTATATTTCATCTATGGCCAAATATCAAAGTCACAGGAGGAACAGGAGAAGAAGGTAGTCCATATACCTTAGGCACATAACTCAAAAGAAAGGCTCGGGAAGGCCTCAGGTCTTCCTGAGTAAAGTGCCGGTCTTTAGTCGGCATAGGAGAAGTTAGCCTATGAAGAACAAAAAATAGATAGGTAAGAAGTAGGATACCAGCACAAAAATGTTGGTTTTCTACTTGTTTTATTTCCAGTGTATGTGGTATAATGGTGATGTGAAAACAGCTAGAAAGCGAGGTAAATGTTATGAAGAAGTTACCGTATGGAAAAAGTGATTATGAGGAACTAATAGAAGATGGATACTACTATGTAGATAAAACACCATATATAGAGAAGTTGAAAAGAGGAGAAGAAAATGGAAGAAGGAAAAGCAGAAGGGATAATTGAGGCAATTTTATTTGCAGCAGGTAGGGAAGTTAGAATAAATGAACTCATGTCGGCTTTAGAGTTAAGCTCAGATGAGATTATTAATGCTGTGGCACAACTTAGCTTGAAATATGAAAAAGAAGATAGAGGGCTTGAGATAGTTAAGGTGGAAGATGCATATCAGCTATGCACCAAAAAAGAATATTACGAATATATTTATCCTGTGTTTGATAAGAGGAGCAAACCTAATTTGTCTAATGCAGCGCTTGAGACTTTGGCAATTATTGCGTATAACCCATGTGTTACTAGGGCTGAGATTGAGACAATAAGAGGTGTGAATTCTGATGGAACGATATACAAATTGCTAGATTATAATTTAATTGAGGAGGCTGGAAAGCTAGATGCTCCTGGAAGACCTACTACATACAAGACTAGCAAGGAGTTTCTAAGGATGTTTGGCATTTCAAGTTTGAAGGAGTTGCCAGCACTTCCAAGATATAAATTAGATGAGAACAGGCAAATTGTTATAGATGAGATTGTAGAGGACACAATTGCGGAGGCTCCATGCCCCGAAAGGGAAGAAAGTGTGGAAAGTTTAACGGAGCAACAGGCTGAAAGTGTGGAAAACAAGTAAAAAAATGAAAGGAATGAATATATTATGAAATTATCGAATTTAGGAATAGGTACAATGAGAATAAATAAATTAGATGAAATGTATCCAGCGCAAGACATTTTAATGCAGTCTGGGCAATTAGTTCAGTATGGAACAGGTATTATGGGGTACGGCACAGTGCCATTATTAGTAAAGAGAAATGTTGAGGAGGTTATAAGAGAGTGCTTGAATGATGCAGGTTTAGCAGAAGTACAACTTCCAACAATTCAACCAAAAGAGTTATGGGTAAATTCTGAAAGATGGGACAAATACATAGAGGAAGGTGTAATGCTTGTTGTTGAGTCAGACAAGGGAACTTTCTGTTTAGCGCCTACAGCTGAGGAAGCGGTTTTGGAGTTCGCCAGGGAAAAGCTTAAATCATATAAGCATATGCCAACTATTTTCTATCAGATAGGAGAAAAGTACAGAAACGAGATTAGAAATAGGGGATACTTACTTAGAGGAAAATCATTCCTAATGATGGATGCATACAGCTTTGATACAGACCCAGAAGGTTTGAAGAAATCATATGATATAGTAAGAGGTGCATACCTTGAAATGGCTAAAAGGCTTGGGCTAGAGATGCTACCTGTTGTTGCAGATAATGGCTCAATGGGTGGAAAAAAGAGCGAAGAAATGATGGTTATTTCTTCAATTGGAGAAGATACAATATTGTATGATGCTAAAACTAAAGTGGCTCTAAATACAGAAGTGCTTGAAAAGGAAAATCATGAAGAATATTTGAAAGAAGAATATGGAATAGAAGATATATCAGAGTTTGAGGAGAGAAGGGCAATTGAGCTTGGACATATATTCCAACTTGGAACTAGATATTCTGATACTATGGATGCTAACTATATTGATAAAGACGGAAAAGAAAAGCCATATTACATGGGCTGCTATGGAATAGGCGTTAGCAGAATGGTTGCGACGATTTATGAAATGTCGTTATTGAAAAATGAAAAAGGCGAAATAGAGGGGATTTCTTTGCCATACGACATAGCTCCATTTAAAATGCAAATTATAGCGAAAATGGATGATGAGGAAAAAGTTGAAGAAGCGGGCAAATTGTATGAAGAATTGAAAAAAGCAGGAGTAGAAACAATTTTAGACGACAGAGACAACGTAAACTTTGGCGCTAGAATAAAGGATGCAAAAGTTTTAGGAACACCATACATTGCTATTCTTGGAGGAAAAGTTGAGAATGGAAGTGTTGAACTAGAAGAAACTAAAACTGGAAAAAGAGAAGTAATAAAAATTGAGGAGCTTGTAAAAAGAGCAAGTTCAAAGCAAAGCCTTATTTCTTAAGTTGAAGAATGACTTGCTAAATGTTACACGTACTTTCTAATAAAATAATTGTCTTAGGTAAGAAGAAACACGACCAAGGTTATCCTTGGTCGTTTCCCATCATATCAAATAAATTCAAATTACCTTCTATAACATCAGAACTACTAGAGCTAGTTGGTTTGTCTGCATTTTTTTCGTTTTCGTCGGTTTCTTCTTGCTCAATATGTTTTCTGTTTATTACATCATAATTATATACATCCAAAGGAGAGCCTAAAACCTCGTTGCCACCTGGCTTATGACCTTCAGCAAAATCGTCCTCGGGAAATTCTTGTGTAAGTATTTCCAACAAATTCGGGTACATTGTACCGGCATGCCTTTTCCAATTTTCTACAATGTGCTTTGCCTGTTCACGGGAGCCGGCAAAGGTTTTTACTTCAAATAAAGTTTCGTTATTTTCCATAATCTTACATGTTACGTTATAATAATTCTCATTGACTGGCGTGTATTCTGCTGTAATGGAATTTTCCTCATCATCATTTTCTAGTGCGTATTTTAGGTTAGTGTCTACTTGAAGCTTTATAATTCCAGGCAAAATGTCTTCGGTTAATTCCAATGTTCTAATTCCTTTTTCTGTAATTATGTACATGCTGTTGCCTTCAGTAGAGTAGTTTATAACAAACTCGCTTTTTACTAAATCAAGCAGGAATTGCTGATAGTAAAAATAATTCATATCCAAAACCGAAAGCACTATTTTGTAAAGTGCTGTATTAGTAATTGCTTTGTTCAAACTACTTAATATATATAAAATTAGAACTTTACTTTCCGCCAATGTCTCATCATTAGAAGTTAATTTCAAAAATACCACCCCTCATTAATTACAATTACACAGATTATTAGCTATAAGTAGCTCCACGTGGGACACATATTTTTTACGCGAAAACATGGAGCGGACAAAATATGTGTACCAGCAAGATGGAGCGGACTTTTGTGCTTTGACCGTAAATTATAATTTCCCTTAAGCATTATATCATAATTATGCAAAAAATACTATCCTTTTTAAAGCATTAATGATATAATTAATATGAGTATGAAATAGATTTGGGGAGAAGATAAATGAAGAAAGGCACATTTTATGAGGTGTTGGAGGTTAGCGAGAATGCCTCAGGCGAAATAATAGAAAAAGCATATAAAGTTTTGGCGAAAAAGTATCATCCTGATTTACAAAGTGCTGCCCAAAAGAAAAGCGCTGAGGAGAAAATGAAAACAATTAATGAAGCGTATGATGTTTTGGGAGACCCGGAAAAGAGGAAGGAGTACGATGCGAAGCTTGCAGAGGAAAGAGAGCAGGAGAGGCTAAGGCAAGAACAAGTGGCGCAAAATTATAGCACACAGCAGACGTACCAGCAAACACCGCCTGTTAATTCTTATAGTCCTAATATGACTGCGAACAATATGGATGTAGACTATGAGAGAAGAAGGCAAGAATACGAAAGAAAACTGCAAAAAGAGGAGTACAAGCAAAGAAAGAAGATGCAGGAGAACCTGAACAAGGAGTACGAAAACGCGTATTATAATTATTTAAAAAATTTGGGATATAATGTAAAACGTAAATGGACAAAGGAAAATTTCAAAGACCTTGCAATTGTGCTACTTATCATGGCAGGAATTATAACAATTTTGTGGTTTATTCCACCTAGCCACGACTGGATGGTGAATTTTTATGAGAACAACCCAATCATAAAAACTGTGGTAAACATAGTAGGTTCAATAATTGTTGGAATATTCTCGGGAATTTGGAATTTTATAACCGGACTTTTCGGAGGATAAAAAATTACAATTCACGCTCCCAGCAAGATGGAGCGGTCTTTTAAAATGTTTTTTATTTTCATAGTAATTTTCTTGTATAAATTTTCAAATTTAGTGATATAATCTAAATAGAAAAATTTAAACAAGGGAGGAAATTATTATGGACAGAAAAGTAAGAGTTGTACAATATGGTACAGGTAAAATGTCAGTTTATACTATGCGTTATGTTTATGAAAAAGGGGGAGAAATTGTAGGTGCAATTGATGTGAACCCAGCTGTTATAGGAAAAGACATTGGAGAAATAATGGGAGGAGAGAAAAGAGGAGTTACTGTTACTGATGCGAATAATGCAGAGACATTGCTTAGAGATTTGAAACCAGATATTGTTATAGTAACTACAATGAGTTTGCTTGAAGATATAAAAGAAGCATTTTTGCTTTGTGCAAAATTGGGTATTAATGCAATATCAACATGTGAGGAGGCATTTTTCCCATTTAATTCAAATCCAGTACTTACATCTGAGATTGATAGATTGGCAAAGGAAAATGGATGTACCATTACAGGAAGCGGATACCAAGATGTATATTGGGGCGAGCTAATTAGTGCTATAGCTGGTTCTACACAAAAAATAACGAAAATAAAAGGTAGTTCATCATACAATGTTGAGGACTATGGAATAGCTTTGGCAGAGGCACATGGTGCAGGGCTAAGCTTAGATGAGTTTGACAAGAAAATTGCTTCAGTAGATAGAATGAGCGACGAGGAGAGACAAGAGATTATAAATTCTGGAAATTATTCACCATCATATATGTGGAATGTAAATGGCTGGTTATGCTCAAAATTGGGCTTGACACCAATTAGTCAGACACAAAAGTGCGTGCCACAGACATATAAGGAGGATATTGATTCATCTACTCTAGGAATGACAGTTAAAGCAGGTACTGCAACAGGAATGAGCGCAGTGGTTACAACAAAGACAAAAGAAGGAATTACTTTGGAGACACAATGTATAGGAAAGGTTTATTCAAAAGAGGACTATGACAAAAACGAGTGGACAATTGAAGGCGAACCAAACACAACAATTGTTGTTTCGAGACCTTCGACAGTTGAATTGACTTGTGCTACTGTTGTAAATAGAATACCTGATGTAATTAATGGAAAACCAGGATATGTTTCAACGGATAAATTAGATGAGCTTAAATATTTAATAAAACCAATGAATGAGTATGTAAGAGATTAGAATTGCAAAACAAGTTTAGCAATTCTAACAGATACAATTAGAAAGATGGAAACTTTCGAGTTAGGGACACCCTTGAGCTCGAAAGTTTTTCGGCTTTAGGAGTGTCCCTAGTTTGCAATTTTTTGCAAGGAAAGACGTGTCCCTAGTTTGCAAGTTTTTGCAAGAGAAGACGTGTCCCTAACTTGCAGCTAAATGTTTTTGATGTCTCTCTTTTTAAATACTACAGTACTTATAGCAAGCATAATGAAGAAGTATGCTAAACATATTACTAGAGAGAAGATTGGTGTTAGTCCCTCAAACATAGGTGAACCTCCGAATAGGTATTGTGTGAAATCCCAGTTTGGTGTAACAAAATATACTATCCATTTTAAGTCATATAGTAAAGCAAATTGATTTATTATGTTTGATGCAATATAGCCTAAGAATGGCACTGCTACTGCTAATGCTGTATTTGTGAATATTGTACTACATGCAAATGTTAGTGTTGTTAAAAGTAGATATATTGGGAATTTACAAACTCCTATTAATGCAACATATGGAAGTATGCCCATGGTTTCAATGCTATGTGTTTCTAAGTTGTATATTATTGCCGGTGTGGATAAGCTGTCAAAGCCATGTATAAAGCCACCAATAATCAATTGTGAAATTGCAATGAATAATATAGCAAGTATTAAAATTAGTACACATACTATGAATTTTGACATTAATATTTTAACTCTGTTATATGGTTTTACAAGCAATAGTTTTATTGTGCCTCTGCTAAATTCTTCGCTTACTATTGACGCTGCAATTACAATTGCAAATATTAAAATAAATACCTCATAATTGTTGAACAAATTAAGCAAAATATTTCTATTGTCATTTTCAATTGAAATGTTATTTTCTATATAATATTTGTTTAATGCGGCTTGTTCTAATGAGTTTTCATAAAAGCTTCTTTCATCATCAGATAAATTCTCTATGCCATTGTCTTCATATTCATATACTGTAGATTGATAGCTTGAATATTCCTCTAAAGAATTGTTGAGGGCACTAGGGGCATAGCTAATGTCTTTTTCAAGTCTCCATTCATTTATCTGCTTTTCTAATTCCAAATTGCGTATTGCCTTATTGATTGAAGCAAGCGTATCATCATCTTTAGCCGATTCTCTCAATTCATATTGCTGTTCCAAAGAAGTGTTTATATCTTCCAAATCTGCATTTACAAAATATTTCCAATCGTCTGCTTCCATCCTTTCCAATGCCTCATCATAAGCTGATTTCGCCTCGTTGTAAGCTTCTTCAGTTACTGTATCTGTGTATTCATGTGCAATCATGGTGTCTATGTAGCCAATAAGCTTTGTGTTTATCACATAAGCTTGCCAGCTATCATTGCCATATTCTCTAGTAAGTGTCAACGCATCTAGCTGACGCTTATTTTCAAGATATTGCTGGTAATCAACTGGGTTGCTTGGGTCCAAGCCGGCCAAAGCCTCCTCGTAGTAAGGTATATCGCCCTCAAAGTAGTAATATCTAACATGGTCATTATCAGTATATTTTATAATAAAGTTTGAAAGTACAATGTAGCCCAGAGTGAGTATTAACAATATATAAATAGTTTTTTTCTTAAAAACTTTTGTGAATTCATTTTTTATTAAATTAATCAATTACATTACCCCCTGTCTTTTTCAAGAATGCATCTTCAAGAGTTACAATTTTTTCTTGCAATGAATATATCTTAATTTCTTGCAAAACTAACTTTTTAACAATTTCAGAAATATTTTCTCTATCAGAGCTAACGCTAATATGTGTATCATCTATTATATTCGCAATATCTCCCAAAAGAGTTTTAGCCTTGCTAGAGTTATCTACTTCTATAATATAATTTCCGCTTGAAGCGGCTTTTTTTACGCTGTCCAAGCTACTGTTTTCAACAATAACGCCGTTTTTAATAATGCACACCTTATTACAGAAACTTTCTAGTTCGGCCAAATTGTGGCTAGAAATTAAAATACCCATATTTTCTTCTGTAGCAAGTTTTATTAAAAGACTACGTAGCTCCTTAATTCCTTCAGGGTCTAAGCCGTTTGTAGGCTCATCAAGTATTAAAAGATTTGGCTTATGAAGTATTGCCTGAGCAACACCAAGCCTTTGCCTCATACCAAGCGAATATTTTGAAACTTTATCATGTATTCTGTTTTCTAGACCAACAAGTTTTACAACTTCGTCGACACGGGCTTTGGTTACACCTTTATATAAATTTGAAATTAATTTTAAATTTTCATATCCGGTTAAATACATGTATAAATCAGGGTTTTCGATAATAGCTCCTACTTTAGAAATAGCCTTTTCAAAATTTGTTTGAATATCATAGCCATTTACTGAAACCTTACCACTATTAATTTTTTGCAAACCTAAAATTAGTTTGATAGTTGTAGTTTTTCCTGCTCCGTTAGGACCAATGAAACCTAAAATATCACCACTCGAAACTTCGAGCGAAACGCCTTTTAGAATTTCTTTTTTTCTGAAAAATTTGTGTAAATTTTCACACTTTAAAATTACATTTTGCATTTTTTTACATCATCCCTTCCTTAAGATACAAATTTAGTTGGAAAAAAATTAAAATTCTTTTTCAACATTACCTTTTATTTTCTTTTGCAAAAATATAATACCATAAATTTATTAATAAGCAAGACATAAATACTTAAGAAATTCTTAAATATAAAAAATTGAAAAAAGAAATAATAATAAAGTATCATTATACTTAGATAATGATACTATGGTAGAAATAGTTAATATTTAAATTATTTTTTCCTTAGTCTTTCGAAATCTTCATCGTCTAAATTTCTAAGGCTAAATTCAAGTAGAGTAATTACAGTTCTATTAAAAGATAAGTTTTTTAAATTAGCAAGAGTTTGTACATCATCTACTACGTTTTCTGGTAGTCTTAGAGTCTTGCTTATTCCGCTATGGTTTTTTGGTATTTTTAATTTATCCATATTTTATCTCATTCCTTTCCTGAGGTAGAAAGTTGGTTGTTTTACCCCATTCCCCTTTTTTTAATATTGTATAATGTTTTTTAAAATAAATATGCACCTAAATTGAAATGCAACGCGTATGCTCTAAAATATGTTATCTAGATGTAATAATATTGTACAACATAACACATGCAAAGCTTGTCGAAATCTGTCGACAAGCAAAAATTTCGTTTTGGGGACAGGTCTCACGACGAAATTTTTTTCGTTTTGGGGACAGGTCTCAAATTAAGATAATATTTTTGCATCTAAAGGATGGGCAAACAAGACCTGTCCCTAGTTTGCAATTTTTTGCAAGAAAAGACGTGTCCCTATTTTGCAAGGTGAGTTTTTTTCTAAAAAACTATTGTTAGTGGGGAAAAATAATGATATAATCTAGGCAAAATGAGGAGGAAGATATAATAAAAAATGCGAATTAGATTTAAACCGTGGGCTAGACCGGAGTTAGAAGCTAGCAAGTTTTACATAGATAATCCAGAAGACTATAAGGGAAAGTGGCGAGAACTTTTTAAAAACAATGGTCCAATATATTTAGAGCTGGGTTGTGGAAAAGGTGGCTTTATTTCTCAAATTGCTGTATATAATCCTGATATAAATTTTATTGCAATTGATTTGGTTGATGCTATGTTGGGCTTGGCAAAGAGAAAGATTGAGGAACAGTACAGGCTAGCTAACAGAGATATTGATAATGTGTATTTAACTAGGTATGATATAGAACGAATTAATAATATTTTGTCAAAGGAAGATGGCATAGAGAGAATTTATATTAATTTTTGTAATCCTTGGCCTAGGGGAAAGCATAAAAAGAAAAGGCTTACTCATACAAGGCAGCTTGAGAAGTATAAGGAGTTTCTAGCTGATGGTGCAAAGATTTATTTTAAGACTGATGATGATGAACTATTTAATGAGAGTATTGGATATTTTGAGGCATGTGGTTTTAAAATAGAAAAATGTACATATGACTTGGAAAAAGATATTAATTTCTGGGAAAATATAGAGACAGAGCATGAGAAGATGTTTAAGGAGGAAGGAATTAAGATTAAGGCGTTAATTGCTAGCCTTGATAAATAATAAAATTTTTGCGAAATTTTCGAAACAGCAAGGTCTAAGTTTCCATGGGGTGTGTGTATTCGCAAAAAACAAAAATAGTCTTTGAACAGTGCGTAGAAAGGAAGTGCAAAAGATGGAACAAATTAATGGCTTAATAAGTTTTTTTACTAGTATTACAAGAGAACAAGTAATTGATTTATTAATTGCTTTTATTGTTGTTGGTGTTTTTGTAATATTAAGTCCGGCATTATCATATTTAATTATTAAGATGTTTAAATTTAAAGAAAAAGATAGAAGAAAAATAAAAGATAGTCCTTTCTATTTGCCGCTAAAAGCTTTGTTTATATGCATAGGCGTTTATTTGGGCGTTATGGTTATAAATCCACCTGCGAATATAATGGAAATTTGTAGCCAGATTTTTGATATAGCTATTATTTGCATTATAGCCAAGGGGCTTGTGAATTTTGTTGACCCAAAGAAAGGCATTGTTAGGAAGCTGAGAAATGACGATATGCCTGATGGAAACAGGACTGTTGCAAGCTTTACAGGTAAAATTTTAAAATATGTAATTTACATTGGAGCAGCTTTGCTTATTCTAGCGGTTTGGGGAATTAACCCATCAAGCCTTATTGCTGGTCTTGGTATAGGAAGTGCCGTGGTTGCTCTTGCTGCGCAAGATTTTGTGAAGAACCTTATTTCTGGTTTTTCAATCTTGTCTGATAAGCCTTTCCTTGTTGGAGATTGGATACAAGTGGGCACTAATGAGGGCGAGGTTATAGAGATTTCTTTTAGAACAACTAAAATTAGGACATCTGATAATACAATAGTTACAATTCAAAATTCTATTTTTAATACAAGCAATGTTATTAATTGGTCAAGAATGCAAGAGAGAAGGTATTTAATGAATGTTAAGTTGCCTCTTAATACAAATTCTGACAAGGTTGAAAAGATAATTAATAGAATTAAATTTGTATTAATGAATGATAATGATGTAATAGAAGATTCTATACAGGTAAACTTAGACACAATAGATACGAATGGTATGAATTTAATGATATATATGTATACTGCTAATGTTGAGTACGTACCATATTTGGCTTTTAGAACCAAGGTGAACGAGAAGATATTAAAGGTTTTAGAGTCTGAAAATATAAACATGTCATACCCTGGACAGAATGTGTATGTCCATCAGGTCGAAGACGAGGAAAAAAATTCAGAGGAGAAGTAGAAAAATCCCTTTTAGCAAATTCAGGTTAAAGGTTTTTTACCAGTATACATAAAATGAAAAATACAAGAGAAAAAAACATCTAGTTCATAAAATGGACACAATAGGTTTGTATAATTGAATATAACTGATAAAAATTAATGGTATATTGCTAAACAATTCTGAAGTAATATTGGGTTGAGAATAAATTTCGTTTCAACCAGTTTGCGTCTAGGAAAGGAATGAAAGTTAAAATGGGAGATACAACAGTTCTAGTAGTAGATGATGAATCAAGAATGAGGAAACTGATTAAAGACTTCTTAATGCAAAAAGGTTATGGAATTTTAGAGGCAGCTGATGGAGAGGAAGCTTTAACTGTATTTGAGGAGAACCAAAACAAAATAAATTTAATACTCCTTGATGTTATGATGCCAAAACTTGATGGCTGGTCTGTGCTTCGTCAAATTAGACAAGAGTCAAAGGTCCCTATAATTATGCTTACTGCAAGAGGTGAAGAACAGGACGAGCTCTTTGGCTTTGAACTTGGTGTCGACGAATATATATCTAAGCCTTTTAGTCCTAAAATATTGGTTGCAAGGGTTGAGGCTATTTTAAAAAGGACAAACCCTAAGGCTACAGAGCAAAAGGACTATGGCGGTATAGTAATTGACCCAGAAGGAAGAACTGTAACTGTAGATGGAAAGCAAATTGAGATGAGCTTAAGGGAGTACGAGCTTCTAAAGTATTTACTTGATAATGAAAATATTGCTCTTTCAAGAGATAAGATATTAAACAATGTTTGGAATTATGATTATTATGGAGACTCAAGGACAATTGATAGTCACATAAAAAAGATTAGGCATAAGCTTGGAAAGAGAGGAAAGTATATTCAGACTATTAGGGGGATTGGGTATAAGTTCGAAGTAAAATAGGTCGAAGAAATAAAGAAAGGAAATAAGCATGGCAAGAATAAAGTTTAATTTTAAATCAGTGAGGTTCAAGCTATTTGTTACAATGTGTGTAGTAATAGCTGTTATTGTGTTGTGCCTAGTTGCTATAAATAGTGTTGTGCTTAGGTCTTTCTATTTGTATTCAAAAATTGATAGTTTGAAAAGTGTTTACGCGAAAATAAATAATTATTATAATTCAAACAGTACTTCAAATTCTTTGGAGGAAGAATTAAGGAGAATTGCTTTTAATAATAATTATGATATTTTTATAAGAACTGAGAGCAATATGATTGTGTTTAGTACGGATAAAGATTTGTATTCTGCAATAGATATTTTGGCAGCGGCTAACCAATCAAATAACGAGATTGTACTTGATGATGGGAAAATTGAGATAAAAAAGGTGAATGATACAGTCAACAACATTAGTTACATACTGCTTTCTGGACAGTTAGATAATGGATATGAGCTTTATATAAGTATTCCAGCGGTTCCGATTGATGAGAGTGTGGAAATTTCGAACCAAACTTTGATACTAATAGGAATAATTATATTGTTAATCTCGGCATTTATTGTGTCATACATATCTAAAAAGTTTACAGCGCCAATAGTGCAGCTTAATAATATAACTAATAAAATGGCGAGACTAGACTTTAGCCAAAAATATAGGACGTTGGATACAAATGACGAAATAAATGAGTTGGGCAATAATATTAATCTTATGTCTGACAAGCTGGAAAGCACCATAAAGCAGCTTAGGGAGAACAATTCTGAGCTTGAGAAAGATATTGAGGAAAAGTCTAAAATAGATGATATGAGGAAGCAATTTATTTCCGACGTATCACATGAGCTAAAGACGCCAATTGCATTAATTCAAGGATATGCAGAGGGCTTAATAGAAAATGTTAATACAGATGACGAGTCTAGAAAATTTTATGCAGAGGTTATTTTAGACGAGTCTAATAAGATGGATGCTTTGGTAAAACAGCTTCTTGAATTAATGAAATTAGAGTATGGAAAAAGAGAATTTAGAAATGAGAAATTTAATATTGTTGAATTGATAAATGAGGTTATACGCAAGTGCAAAGTGATGCTTGATGATAGAAAAATAGATATTAAGTTTGAGCATGAGCCTGAGGTGCAGGTATTTGCAGACTCATTCTATATTGAGCAAGTTGTAACAAACTATTTTACAAATGCAATTAAGCATGCAAAAGAAGTTAATGGAATAAGGCAAATTGAAGTAAAGATTACAAACAATGAGGAAACTGAAAAGGTTAGAGTTTCAGTATTTAATACTGGTGACAATATTTCTGAAAATGCTATTTCAAAAATTTGGGGCAGATTCTATAAAGAAGATACCTCGAGAAATAGAGAAGATGGTGGAACTGGTATTGGCCTAGCATTAGTTAAGGCAATTATGACAAATTATAAAAATGATTATGGTGTAGTGAATAAGGAAAATGGTGTAGAGTTTTACTTTGAACTAGACAAGGAATAAAAACTGTTTTTGGGGACGGAGGAAAAAAACAGCTTCCAGGTATAGAAATATAATTTTCTATATCTGGAATTTTTTTGAAACGCAAATGTGTTGCGCCACAAGGACTTGGAACAGATTTGTCGAATTATGTCGATGAAAAGTTCTTTACAAATCACAAAAAATGTAGTATTATGTCAATGTAATAAAAATTGCAATTTTTGTGACATCGAATTAAATTTTTTCAAAAAAATTTATTCAAAAAAATGTTTTAATCAACTAATTTACATTTTTCAATTTTTTCACAGTTTCTTAAATTCAAGCAAAGAATTTATTTCACGCATATATCAATTCTTAAGCATGTTTCAAATTCTTTAAAATTCGAGAGAAAACCAGTGTAAATAATTTGAAAAATAGTGATAAGGA
>CALXSA010000032.1 GCA_944390995.1 uncultured Clostridia bacterium | reverse complement strand
TTTTGTACTTTATCAATATTTGATAAAATCTTTTCTTCCGTGATTACCATTCTCACGTTTACTATGCCAGATTTAGACATTGTAAACCTTACCTCCTTTTCCTATGTAATGCTTGTTTCCGTAAGTCTTTTTTAACTTTATAGGATTATTTGTTTTTAAATTTCATTATAATTTTATTACAAGTTTTCCTTTAAGTCAAGACTTTTTTTGTAATTATTTGTCTTTTTTTATCTCCTCAAATCTTTTAATTTTCATGGTCGTTGTTTTTACAAAATCGTCCTTTTTTATCTCCAATTTTTTAATTGCTTTATATGATGTTAAAGTCTTATTAACTTCCTTTATAATGTCCCAAATTATTTTGTATATTGCCTCATCATCTAAATCTTTCCCATGCTTTTCTTCAATTTCTTCATAGTTTGGAATTACTCTAGCAGTAATAGTAAGTTCTTTCTCTCCTTCTACTTCTTTTCCATAAACCATGCATTCTTTTATTTCTGTATGTTTTGAAAGCAATAGCTCTATTTCTTCTGGGTAAATGTTTTTCCCATTTTGTGTTACAATAACGTTTTTGCTTCTTCCTGTAATATATAAGAAGCCGTCTTTGTCCAAATAGCCTACATCTCCTGAGTGGAACCACCTTTCTCCGTCTTCTTCGAATATTGCTTCTTTTGTTGCTTCTTCATCTTCGTAATATCCAAGCATCAATGTTTTGCTACTAATTAGTACTTCTCCTTCACCGTTTTCGTTTGGATGGTCTATTCTTAGTTTTGCTCCAACAACTGCTTTACCTGCTGAGCCTACTTTTGGTTCAAAATCAGGAGTTAATGCCGCAATAGGCGCTGTTTCTGTAAGTCCATATCCTTGCAAGAATAATATTCCTATATCTTCAACCCATTTTCCTATTTTAGCATCTATTGGCGCTGCGGCAGAAACTATTATTCTTAATCTGCCACCTAGGTTCTCATAAATTTCATTAAATACTTTTCTCTTTATATCTACCCCAACTGTTTTTAGCGCGTTTGTAACATGTATCATTGAGTTTACTAATGCTTCTTTCTTGCTTTTTTGTATGTTTTTAATTATTTTTCTATATAAATTTTCAACAAGGAGTGGCACTGTTAAAATAGCTGTTGGTTTTGTTTCTTGAAGGTCTGAAACAATATGCTTTAGTCCTTGGCACACGCTTATAGAGGCTCCTACTCCAAAAGGCAATAGAAAACCTATAGACGATTCATATGTATGATGCAATGGTAAAATTGACATTAATCTATCCTCTGGAGTTAGCTTTACATATGCTGTGGCTGCATTAACATTTTCTGCCAAATTTCTATAGCTTAGCATAACACCCTTTGCATTTGATGTAGTACCTGATGTGAATATTAATACTCTAAACGTATCAGGCTCAACTTCAATATTCATAAAGCTATTGTCTCCGCCATTTACCAAAGCTTTTCCTTCTTCTACTAAATAGTCTAAGCCAACATGTCTTCCTTTTATTTCTTGGTCAGAATTCATTTGAATAAAATATTTCACGTCTGGCAAATGTTCCTCAACCTTTTTTATGGCATCTGCCTTTTTTGTAGAGAATATTACTGCTGAAGCCTTTGCCCTTTTTATTACATTTTCAATCTCATTTTCTGGCAATTCCTTGTCCACTGGCACAGCTATTGCAGCTCCACAAAGCATTGTCATATATGATAAATACCAATGGTGAGTATTTTCTCCAATTATAACAATTCTTGCATCTTTCAAATTCAATTTTCTAGTTAATGCTGTTCCTAGCCCTATTACTTCATTTTTGAATTGATTGTATGTAATTTCAGTCCATTCTCCTTTTGGGTTAAATTTTTCTAGAAGTAATGTCCTATCAGCAAACTCTTTAGACGAGTTAATAAATATTTCTTTTACTGTATTAAAATGAGTACCCTCATAATTCTTCTTTTCTTTTTTATTTTGGTTTTCCTTTGCTTTTTTTATTTGTTCATAATCTATATTCACTTCGTCAATTTCAGAAAGTTCCTTTAAACGAAACTTTGGAAATTTAAAATTTGGTATTTTGAAATCTTTTAAAATTCTCATGTTACAATTTTCCCCCTCTATTTATTGCTATGTACATTAACTACTCTTTATTAAATTTCAATCTTGCTATCAAATTTGTTTTCTTAAGAGTTGCAGTATAATGGTTATATTCACTTAAAGTCCATTATACTGTAACTCTTAAGGACGTAGTTTTTTTATAAATACACTATCTACTTCATTAAATAGCTTTTGAACTTCAACTTCCTCATACCTCATTTTATAAATAAAGCTTGAGCAAATAAACCCAAAAATTCCTGAAGCAATTAGTGTTGCATCTTTATTTACTATTTCCCCTTTATCTATTCCTTCTTTAACTATTTCCTCAATCATTTGTATGTATTCAAAAACATAATTTCTGCACATTTTGCTTCTATCGTCATTGCCCCATATTTGGCTTAAAATTATTGTAATAAAATTTTCGTACTTAAATAATATCTTTATCTGAATTAAAACTATTGCTCTTAACCTATCTAGTGAATTCGTCATTTTCGCTGTTTTTATACTAATGCTGTTTTTTAATAGTTTCATTCCCTCATCAACTAAGAAGTTGAATATTTCCTCTTTGCTTGAAAAATGATAATACAATGTACCCTTTGCCACTCCCACACTTGCTGTAATTTCCTCAATGCTTGTAGCATCATAGCCTTTGTCTGCAAAAAGCTTCATTGATGTTTCAAAAATCTTTCTTTTTGTTTTATTCATTTTAGGCCTCCGTTCCATGGCTTTGCAAAATATGAGCATGTTTTATATCTTTGCCAAAACTATATTAATTATATATTCTTTTTACTAAATATGCAAGCATTTTTTGTAGCTGTTTTTGGGGACGGAGCAAAAAAACAGCTTTTTTTGCAATCTTGTCCTCGGTGACAGTAAACAAATTTCAAGAATTTAGCTTTATTGCTGCTCAATGGCTTTGCAAAATTTGCATTTCCCCTTCTTTTATGGTATACTATTACTATTACAATTATATAGAGGAGTGTTACACATGCATCTTATTGAGACCTTAGACAAAAGCTTTCCCATCTATGAGAGCGACATTGAACGTTACGGTTTTGGTTTGCATGAGTATCGGTTGCTTATTAACCGAGAAGACAAGTATTATTTTCTTAGTGTTAGTTTGACTGAACACAAGGCTGAGCTTCTTTTTATTTATACTCAGTCCTATGAGTATGACGAGAGATTTGTTCGGTGTGAACTTGAAGGAACGTTCGTTCCCAATGAGCATGACAGAGGAGGAATAGTACTTTTTACACTTCCAAAAAGCGAGGGGTAATTCCCTCGCTTTGTTTATGTCCCTAACTTGCAATTTGGGGACACGTCTTTTTTTGCAAAAATTTGCAAGATTTAACGTGTCCCCACTTTGCAAGTTTTATTTTGAAAGTTTATCCAAATTGTCTAATGCCTTTCCTGTCCCTAATGCTACGCATGAGATTGCTTCTTGTGCAATCATAACATTAATTCCAGTCTTAGCTTGCAACAATTTGTCTAACCCATCTATTAAGCAGCCTCCTCCTGTCATGTATATACCTCTGTCGCTAATGTCTGCTGCAAGTTCTGGTGGAGTTTTTTCCAATACTGAATGTACAGCATCTACTATAAGCATTGCTGGTTCTGTTAATGCTTCCAGCATTTCACTAGAATGTATTGTAATATTTTTAGGAAGACCAGTAACCAAGTCTCTGCCTCTTATTTCCATTTCGGTATCTTGTATTTTTGGATAAACACAACCCACATTTATTTTTAGGTCTTCCGCTGTTCTTTCTCCTATCATTATGTTGTGCTTTTTCTTTATATATTTTACTATTGCATCATCAAATTTATCTCCTGCCACTTTTAGAGATTCGCTTGTAACAGAGCCTCCAAGTGAAATAACAGCTATATCTGTAGTTCCTCCCCCAATGTCAACTACCATATTTCCGCATGGCTTTGAAATATCTATTCCTGCCCCTATGGCTGCTGCAATTGGTTCTTCAATTAAAAATACTTTTCTTGCACCAGCTTGAGATGCAGCATCAATAACTGCCTTCTTCTCTACTTCTGTTACTTGAGACGGAATGCATATCATTATGCGTGGAGAAAATATGAATTTACCACAAATTTTATTTATAAAATATTTAAGCATTTTTTCTGTTACTGTATAATTGGAAATAACACCATCCCTTAGCGGCCTTGTAGCAACAATATTTCCCGGTGTTCTTCCAAGCATTCTTCTTGCCTCTTTTCCAACTGCAAGAACTTCTCCAGTATTATTGTCAACTGCCACAACAGAAGGTTCCCTTAAAACAATACCTTTTCCCTTCACATACGCAATAACAGTTGCAGTTCCTAAATCAATTCCAATGTCTTGTCCCCACTTAAACATTTAAAATCTATCCTTTCCTCTTAACTTATATTTCATTTTTGTTACAGTTATGTTACAATTATATTACATTTATCACAAAATAGCAAACTTTTTTTGCTATTTTGTGCAATTTTTGTTACAAAAATTGCCGTCCTTAATATTATACTTAAGGACAGCCTATTTTATACAAAATTTTCTATTTCAGATTAATTTTATTTCTTAAACGTCTCCATATTGTCAGTTGTAAGAATGTACACTCCTGTAACATTATTAGTTTTAAACTTCATTTCAAATGTCTCTTTTTGGGCTGGCGCTATTGCTCCAATTTCTATATATTGTACATCTTCCAGATTATTCATGTCATTAAATAATAAGAAACATAAATATTTTCCGTCTATTTCTTCTTCCGAAGTGTTTACTATTTCTCCCTTTACATATCCATTAACATTGGTTGACTTTGCTTCGTATACTGCAATTTGTATTTGCTCATTTCGCACTCCATAAAGCTCCATATCATTATACATGTTTACTATTGCAAAGTAGCATCCAACTGATACGAATGCAAATAATAATATAAACCAAAGGAAATATCGTCTTAAGTTTACGGTTTGGACTCTTGTGTCAATAAACCAAAAATCACTGTAACTCATATCTCTCATCCCCTTTTATTTACATTTTTCTAAACACACCAATTACCTTGCCTAAAATTTGGCAATCTGGCACTATAATTGGATCCATAGTGCTGTTTTCAGGCTGTAATCTTATATGGTCTTTCTCCTTATAGAAAGTCTTTACTGTAGCCTCATCATCAATTAATGCTACTACAATTTCGCCATTTTCGGCAACATTTTGTCTTCTTACTAAGATAAAGTCTCCATCTAATATACCTGCTTCAATCATGCTTTCTCCTCTAACCACTAGCATAAAGCTTGGGCTGTTTCCAACGAAATCTATTGGAATTGGAAATGCATCAGTTACGTTCTCAACCGCTAAGATTGGAGAACCTGCTGTAATTTTACCTACTACCGGCACATCAACCATTTCCTTTTTATTGTAGAATGCTCTTACTGGCTCCTTGCTCTTTCTAGGTATGTATAAGTCTACTTCTTTTTTTAATACTTTGATTGCTCTACCTTTTTGGTCTTCCTTTTCAATGTATTTCATGTCTTCCAATTGTTTTAGGTATGTGTGGACTGTAGCTGTAGAGCTTAAACCCACTGCTTTTCCTATTTCTCTTACAGAAGGCGCATAGCCTTTTTTATCAATTTGCCTAATTATGTATCTAAGTATCTGTTTTTGTCTTATAGTTAATTCCTTTTTGTCTAAAGGTTTTCTATTACCCATTCGTCTTCCCCCCTAATATCAATTTATTCTATAGTATCATACAAACAAAAAAATGTCAAACAAATTTTTGATTTTTGTTCGACATTTTTGATTTTTGTTATTAATAACATCTTATTAGCTATACGTAGCTCCACGTGGGACACATATTTTTTACGCGAAAACATGGAGCGGACAAAATATGTGTACCAGCAAGATGGAGCGGACTTTTGTGCTTTAGCTATGAATTATAACAATTATTTTATGTCTTTAAATTTTCTTAGCTTTATAAATGCCACTGCTCCGATTATTGCAACTGCAATTATTGGTAAGATTATAAATAATATGTTGCTACCTGTTTGTGGTATTATTGAATTTGCAGTAGTTTTATCATCTGCTTTGTCTGTATTAATTAGATGAGTGTTGCCATTGTTTGAGTTGTTGTTATTATTACCTGGGTTGTTATTGTTATTATCATTTTGGTCTTCTCCTGGGTTGCTTGGATCTTCTCCCGGATTATCTGGATCTTCTCCTGGGTTGCTTGGATCTTCTCCCGGATTATCTGGGTCTTCTCCTGGATTGTCTGGATCTTCTCCTGGATTGTCTGGATCTTCTCCTGGATTATCTGGATCCTCTCCTGGATTGTCTGGATCTTCTCCTGGATTATCTGGGTCTTCTCCTGGATTGTCTGGATCCTCTCCTGGATTATCCGGGTCTTCTCCTGGATTATCTGGATCCTCTCCTGGGTTATCTGGGTCTTCTCCTGGGTTATCTGGGTCTTCTCCTGGATTATCTGGGTCTTCTCCTGAGGTTATCTGGTCAACCTTAATTTGTGCCTGTGTTTCATTTCCAACTAGGTCTCTAACTACAACTGTCTCCTCTGTGTTTGCAGTGTATTCTTTTGTAAAAGTTCTATTGTCTTGTTTATCCCAGCCTGCTATATCTTGTACGTCTTCATCTACAGTTAGTGTGACAACTACTTTCTTTTCTGCTGCAACATAGTCATATGAAACATCTACTTTTGGAGCTGTTTTGTCTATATTTTCTATTTTTACATTTGCTTGAAGTGACATCGTTCCATCTGCACTTGTAATTGTAACTGCCTCATTTACATTTTGCTGGTACTCTCTTGTAATTGTATATTCGTCTGCTCCTCTTTGCCAGCCGCTTGGAACATTAATTGGTACATTTGCTTTTATTGTTACAGTAACATTATCTCTTGTTGGGCTTGCGATACTGTATTTTATTACAACTTCCATGTCCACATCTGGGTCTTGAACCCAATTTGCTGTATATGTTTTCTCACCTGTAGACCCCTTTGGAATTGTTACCTCTTTTTGAGGAGTAGTTCCATTACTTCCTGTCCAACCAACGAAATCATATCCTGGTTTTATTGGTTCTCTTAATGTTACTTCATCTTCTATAGTGTATTCACTTGGGTTTGATGCCATCTCTCCACCGTCTAAATTGTATGTAATAGGGTATTTTACAAGCTCTGCTGAAACATCTAGTTCTATGTCTCCTGCCGGCATCAAGAATGTACTTTGTATTGGTGTTCCCATTAATAGCCAAGTAGGATTTTCATATCCTTCGCTTGGAGTTGCTGAAACTGTTACACTTTGGTCAAATTTATATGTACCATCTCCTGTTACACTCTCTATTCCTGTACCTTTATTTATAGTTACATTGTATGAATTCCTTGTGTAATAATACTGAACTACAGTGCTGCCATCTGCCTCTATTGTAACCGTTTGTCCTTCTGGCGAAGTAAAGCCTTGGTATGTTTTTCTGTCTGGTGTTGTCTCTGTTCCAGAAACCCCTTCGTAATTATCTGTTTCCTCTAATTTATATTGTCCGTCAAGTTGCTCTTTGTAATGCTCTACTTTGAATGTAGTATCAAATCCGCTTGCATTTTCCCATTGTGCGTATAATGTTATAATATCACCATTAGTTGCTGACCAATTCATTACCCTTGCTCTATCTTCAAAAGATTGACCGCTTCCATCTGGTTCTGTATTCCAGCCAACAAATTCTGCTCCATCTTTAGTGAATGTATTTGTTGGCAATACATTTAACACATCATATTCTAAGTGTAAATCATTCATATTGCCGTTTCCGCCGTTTGCATCAAAGTTTACTGTATATGTATTTCTTCTCCAGTTTGCTGTGTATACTTTATTTCCTCTATCAGAAGAAGTTATTCGTACAATTCTCTCAGGTGTGTTACCATTACTTCCTGTCCATCCTTCAAAATAATATCCTGTTCTTGAAGGAACATTTGATACAGACGCAGTGCTTCCAGACATATAACTTGCTGGGTTTCCGTTTGCCCTTCCTCCTTGCAAGTCATATTGAATATTAAATTTTGTACCACTAGATTGGACATATCTGTATAAAAATGTTACAGCATCTTCTCTTTCTACAATATTATTTGTTCCAAAGACTCCGTTCATTCCATTTGTAATTTCTTTACTTGCTGCCCAATTAACAGCCTTTGCCAATTCAGTTCCTGACTCAACATCAGAATATTCACTATCTGAACCCACATCAGGGCTTCCTGCATATTTCCATAAAAATGTAATAAAGTCTCCTCTTGTGCAACCTTCATCCGGGTAGAACGAACCCGATGAAGGAATTATTTCTACGCCTCTTGCACTTGCCCATTCAAGAGCTGCCGCATATTCACTATCTACTGGTACATCATCGAATATTTGTCCATGACTATCTAAAAAGTGAACTCCTGGTCTGCCTGCCATTCTCCACAAGAGTGTTATCACTTGTCCTCTAGGAGCATCTGTATCCACGCCAAACCTTGTATGCGTTACGCCGTCACTTATTCCATTGTCTAATGACCAGTAAACCGGTGTATAATAGTATTCTGAACTGTCTGTTACATCTTCTAATGTTGTTTCTACGTGACAACCAATTAGTTTCACTCTTGTTGAAGTTTCTTCAAAATGTATAAAAGATGTATCTCCTATACTTGTACAATTTTCATATATAACATCATTTGCTTTTTCTCCACCTATGTCGTATCTGTTTCCATTCGCTTCACAATTTCTTACAACAAAACCTTGCGCACTTTGTGCTGAATATAAGTCTGGATCATACTTTCCTTGATGCACAAATGCAAAACCATATCTTTTGTTGTCTGTTGCTGTACTGTTTTCTATACATATTGATTCATCAATACTATATCCCATACCAATGCCAAATCCTGAGGCTCCTTGTTGTGTTTCTGTAGCCGCTTTTCCGCAACCTATTGCTGCACAATTTACAACTGTACAGTTAATTGGACACTCAATTCCAAAACCTGTGGCATCAGTATACATTACCATAACATTTTCCCAATCGCAATTTCTTAGCAAATTAAGCTTAAAGCCCTTTCCTGCTGTAGTATATGTATTGCAACTTGTGTCAGAACCGTCTATAGTAAAGCTTCTGAAATCTGCATTTTCAAGATATGTCGCATTTCTTCCGTTGCTATCCCCATATTCATTAAAGTAAAACATTGTTAGACCAGATTGAGTCTGACCATATGGTTTTAAAACTGTAGCTGAATTTTCTCCTTCAATTGTTACATTGTTTTTACACAATATTACAAATGCTTCACTACTACTCTGACTACTTTCTCCAAAATAATAAGTTCCAGCAGGAATATGTACAATTCCTCCTCCAGAGTTAGAAGCTGTATCAACTAAAGATTGTAAATATTGTGTATTTTGGCTAATACTTGCTGAGTCCGTTCTATTTGCAATTAGCTGGTCAGCAGTTAATACAAACTCTCCTGCACTTGTTGCTGTATCATTTGCACTAAGCTTTTTTCCTATAATGCTGCTATTTACCAATGAGCTGTTAGAGCTAAGTAGCACAGCTACTATTACTGCAACTACTAATATGATGCTAGATATTAGTAAGGTTTTTCTTTTTCTTTTTAACTTATACATTATTCCACCTCATTTATATATTTTTCTGCTGTTTTAAGTTTTAGCTATAATATTATTTTACAATTAAGTTAAATTTTTTGTTCTATTTTTTCAATATTTTCAAAATTTTTCCAAAAAAACGCCAAAATTGTAATTCTTACACTGTTTTTTGATTGCAAAATAATTAAATTTTGGCTAGGCAAACGAGCGAGAAAACCGCAGGCGTGCTCTGTGCCACGCCAAAGGATTTTCGATGTGAAGTTTAACAACGCCAAAATTGTAATTATTTTGCAATCAATTATTCTTCCCATTCCAGCTCATAATCATCAATTTTCACAATATCGCCTTCCTGAATTCCCATTGCTTTTAGCCTTTCATTTACTCCTAAGTTGTCCAAACTCTTTTGAAAATAATATAAAGATTCATTGTCTGCAATGTTTACTCTACGCATTACTTTTTCTACCGCTTCTCCCCTTATAACAAACATTCCATCCTCTTTCGTAATTGTATAAGCGTCTTTGTCTTCTAATGTATATACTTTTCTATCTTCTATATCAATCAAATTTTCCTTTGGAAGTGTTTTTAGTACCTCTGCCACATGCTTAATTAGCTCAGACACTCCTTCTCCTGTTGCAGCTGATATTTTAAATATTTCCATATTGTGTTCCTTTGCCACTTTTGCAAGGTCAGTATACAAAGACTCGTCTTGCATAGCATCAATTTTGTTTGCTACAACAATCTGCTTTCTCTTGCTCAATTTCTCGCTGTATTTTTTTAGTTCGGTATTTATTTTGTAAAAGTCGTCTACCGGTTTTCTACCCTCTGAGCCTGAAACATCTATTACATGAAGCAATAACCTTGTCCTCTCAATATGCCTTAAAAATTGAAGTCCAAGTCCTGTACCTTCACTAGCCCCTTCAATAATTCCTGGAATATCTGCAATTACAAAACTACCTCCATACTCTGTTTTTACGACTCCCAAGTTTGGCTCTAAAGTGGTAAAATGATAATCTGCAATTTTAGGAGTAGCAGATGTAGTCATAGACAAAAATGTAGATTTACCAACATTTGGAAAGCCTATTAGCCCAACATCAGCAAGAAGTTTTAGCTCAAGTATTAATTCCTTTTCTTCTCCTTTTTCTCCATCTTGAGCAAACCTAGGCGCTTGTCTTGTAGAAGTAGCAAAATGAGAATTGCCTTTTCCACCTCTGCCACCGGCCAAAATTAATTCCTTTTGTCCTTTTTCAGAGAGGTCTGCTAGCACCTTATTTGTATTAGCATCTCTTATAATTGTGCCAATTGGAACTTTTATGTATAAGTCCTCTCCGCTTCTTCCATACTTGTTCGAGCCTTCTCCATTCTTGCCATTCTCGGCCTTAAACTTTTTATTATATCTAAAGTCTATTAAAGTATTGCTGTCAGGGTCTACTACAAAATATATGTCTCCGCCTTTTCCGCCGTCTCCACCGTCTGGTCCGCCAGCTGCAACATACTTTTCTCTCCTAAAGGAAATGGCACCATTTCCGCCATTTCCCGCCTTTGCAATTATTTTTACATAGTCTGTGAACATTCTTCTTCTTCCTTTCTAATTTGAAAGATAGTCGTTTTTGGCGTTGCCAAAACTTTTATCTTTCTTTTTTAATTAACTCCCTTAACTCTGCCTCTTAAAGCAAGTGTAATAAAATAAATTGCGCCTGAAATAATAACAATCATTGGACCTGTTGGTATATTGAAATAGTATGAAAGTATAAGTCCAGCTATTCCAGAGAATAGCGAAAATAGCACTGCAATTAGATGGTAGCTTCTCATATTTCCGGCAATGTTTCTGCTTGATGCTGCTGGCAGAATAAGTAGCGAGTTTATTAGCAAAATTCCTATCCATCTTATTGAAATCATAACTACTATTGCAATTAAAATAACAAAAATGTTGTCTATTTTTCTTGTTTTAATTCCTTTGCTTTTTGCAAGCGCTCTATTTATGCTTACTAGGTTTAGCTTGTTGAATGTAAAGTACCAGAACACTAACACCACTATTGCAATTAAAAACACATATAATATTTCCATGTCTGTAATGCTTAAGATGTCGCCCACCAAGTAGCTTGAATACTGGTTGAAGTTGCCCGTCTGCGCTAAAATTGCAAGTCCAAGAGCTATTGCAATTGATGAAAACACACTTATTATAGTATCTGCTCCATAAGTTGTTTTGTTTTTCACAAAGTTTAGTAGTATTGCAAAACCAATTGCAAAAATTATCATTCCAATGTTTAAATTACTTATTCCAATTAAGCTTCCGCAAAGCTATACCAGTTAATGCGGAATGCCCTAATGCATCTGAGAAAAATGCCATTTTGTTATTTACAATCATTGTTCCCAATATTGCAAAAATAGGCGAAATTAATACAATTGCAATTAAAGCATTTTTCATGAATTCGTAATTTATAAATTCAAATGGCAATATTACTTCTAGTATGCTATCTATTACTTCCATTTTTAGTGCCACTTCCTCCTTTTTATTAGTTTTCATTTATTTGCATGCTAGATGTTTAAAAGTTATCTTTCAAATCTCAAAATAATCTAGTCTCATAGCCTTTTTCACTTTTTTCATAGTTTCTTGTGCAGTTTTCCTTGCTTTTTCCGTACCAGTTTTTAACATTTCATCAACCAATTCAGGTCTTTCTTCATAATATTTGCGCTTTTCTCTCATTGGCTCTAGGAAATCAGTTATATTTTTTGCAAGTTCCTTTTTGCATGCAACACAACCTCTAGCTCCTGCTTTGCACTCCTCGCAAACCTTTTGGCAGGTCTCCTTGCCGCTAAATAAATTGTGATAATAGTACACCATGCAAATGTCTGGATTACCCTTGTCGTCTTTTCTTATTCTGTTTGGGTCAGTTACTGCTCCCATTACCTTTTTGCTTATTTCTTCTGGCGTATCAGAAAGGTAAATTGCATTGCCCAAAGATTTACCCATTTTTTCGTTTCCATCTAAGCCTTTTATCCTTTTTCCATTTGATAGCACCGCCTTTGGCTCAATTAGCACTTCACCATAAATACTGTTGAACTTTCTAACAATCTCTCTGCATTGCTCTATTAAAGGCATTTGGTCTTCTCCAACTGGAACTAATTCGCCTTCAAAAGCAGTTATATCTGCTGCCTGATTTACAGGATAGCCTAAAAAGCCATATGTAACGCTCTCTCCAAAGAGCTCTCTCTTTTGGGCTATCTCAGTTTTTACAGTAGGGTTTCTCTCAAGCCTTGCTACTGTAACTAAATTTGAGTAATAAATTGTAAGTTCTGGCACTTCTGGTATTAGTGACTGAATATATATTGTTGTTTTTTCTGGGTCAAGTCCAACTGATAAGTAGTCAAGCATTACTTCTCTTACATTTTTTCTAACTTTTTCCGGGTTGTTAAAATTGTCTGTTAATGCTTGAACATCTGCAATTAGTATGTATGGGTCATACTTGCCAGAGTTTTGCATCTCCACTCTTGTTTGCAAAGACCCGAAGTAGTGCCCTATGTGCAACCTTCCTGTTGGTCTATCTCCTGTTAAAATTCTTTTCTTTTCCATCGTCTCTCCTCCTATAAATGTTTTAGTTTTCAAATCTTTCTAGGCTAATTCTCCGAATCGATTCTTAAACTCCAAACTCCTAAACACATCCTCCGGTCTGCCTTCCTTAATTACTTCCTTATCTAATAAAATTACTTTGTCTGCATATTTTTCTGCCAAGTCTAAATCATGTGATACCATGATAATTGACATATCATATTCAGACTTAAGCTTGCTTATTATATTGTAGAAATCTTTTTTTCCGTTTCTGTCTATTCCTGATACAGGCTCATCAAGTATTAGAAGGTTCGGGGTTGGTTTTGTTGCAATGGCAATAAGTACACGCTGTAACTCTCCGCCCGACAAGTCTCCAATGCTTTTGTCTATTAATTCGTCTGCTCCGAATATTTTCAAGTGCTCTTTTATTTCGTTGTAAATCTTTTTATCTTTTTTCAAGAAAACCGGAACATGAGAAATACAGCTTGCAAACAGGTCATATACTGTTGTTGGCATGTGTTTTTCTATGTTAATGCTTTGTGGAACATAACCAATTTTTATTTTTTTAGTCAAGTTGTCTTTTTTGTCTACAAAAGTTATGTTTCCTGTATGCGGTATTTCTCCTAAAATTGCTTTGAGCAATGTGCTTTTCCCAGCGCCATTTCTTCCTATTATAACGGTTAGCTCTCCACAATGAATGTGTATGTTTACGTCTTTTAATATGACTTCATTTCCTATTTTTACTCCAATGTTATTTATTTTTGTGCAGTGTAAACCACAGGCTTTGTCCATTTTTTACCTCCTGTTGGAAAAGAATTACAATTTTCCAACTTATTTTTATAATTTAATTAGCTGTTGGAAAAAGAATTGCTTTTTGGCTAGGCGCACGAGTTAGAAATGTGTGAGGCGTACTTTGTGTACGTTGAACACATTTCTAATGAAGTGCAACAACGCCAAAAACAATTATCTTTCCAACAAGACATTCAAATTTTCTTCCATTGCCCTAACAAAAGCATCCCTATCTAAATCTCCGGTTAAGCCAGAGTTAAGCTCATATATTTTAGCTCCAGTTTCGTTCGCAATGGTCTCCGCGTTAGATTTATTGTCGTTTTTGTCTACAATTATCATTTCTATGTTCTCTTGTTCAACTTGAGAAATTATGTTGCCTAACATTTCTGCCGACATTGTACTTTCCTCATGGTCTGTTACAATTGTCGTCATATCCATTTTAAGCTCTTGGCCTAAATACTCAAAAGCTTCATTTAAGTTTATCACTTTTGTTCCCTCAAGTGAAGCTAATTCGCTTGTATACCTCTCTTTTAGCCCTTGCAGCTTTTGTATATACTCATTTGTATTGTTTTTATAAATTTCTGCATTTGCCGCATCTGCTTGTTGCAAACCGTTAGATATATTTTCTATTTGCTTTATGTAATTGTCTATGTTTGTCCATATGTGAGCATTTGTTTCATTTTCATGCTGTATTATGTTTTCAATTCCTTCGCTTGAATCAATCAAAGTCAAATTATTATTTGAAGATATAATTTTATCAATAAAGCTCTCCATTCCTAAACCATTTTGCACGAAGACATCTGCATCTTCTACCTTTTTCATATCTTCAGTTGTAAGCGTGTAATCATGCAAGCACCCAACATTTACGTCCGCCATGTTTACAAGCTCTATGTTTTGCGCCCCTTCAGCTATATTCTCAGTCATTATATATATTGGATAAAATGAGCTCACAATTTTTATATTGCTATCTGTTTCTTGTTCATTTTTGGTCAAATTTTTCCATATAATAAAGCTGACAAGTGCAATTATGCAAATGCAAACAATTGTAATTACAGCTACTTTTTTATTTGTCATTCTTTCATTCCTTTCGTAAAAAACTACATATCTATAATACCATTTTTTTATGTCACTTGCAACATCGCTAGATTAAAAATATAAAAAAACCAACTCTTTATTAACCTGTTCTTATATTCGCCAATGAGATGTGTCCCCAAAACGAAATTTTTTTCGCTGTGAGACCTGTCCCCAAAACGAAATTTTACGAAAGCTGGGTCTTGATTTCTTCCATCTTTTCGCAAGCTGCCTCGTAGCCCCAATCAAAACACTGCTGCATTTTTTCTACCTCAAGCAAACCAATCTTGTCTGTGTGAATATTAAGTACGTAGTCGCTACTTTCTAGCTCTTTTTCTATAATTTTATTTCCCATTATATCAATTGTGCGCATAACTATGTCCATCACATTGCTTTTATCGTCTATTTTGTCCTCATCGAACTTTATTGCCAATACCTTGTCTGCCCCTTGATTTCTTACCTCCATGGCGGGTACATTATTAAGTGCTCCTCCGTCCATAAAAGCGTGTTTTCCAACTGTACATAGATTAAACACTGCTGGAAAACTGCTACTTGCTCTAATTGCTTTCCCAACAGAAATATTTGTAATGTATTTGCTATTTTCACTTTCTACGGGTCGACTTTTATTTGCTATGTCTAGGATGTCTTTTATCTCTGTAGTACCTTCATTTGCTTTAATATTTTTAGTTTCAGGGATATAATTTGTAAAGATGTATTCTTTAGAATTCAATATGTCTACTGTAGGAATAACAAGTGGCATTTTAATTTCATTTAATTTGTATATTCTCTTATTATTCGCCAGTACATCAAAAATTTTCTCTATGTTTTCTCCTTTTCTGAATCCATTAAACATAGACTTTTTATCAAGTAAATTTTTTACTCCATTTATTAGCGAAAACCTACTTTTCCCAATTATCTTATTGTAGTTTTCCTTAAAACATTCCAGTATTTCATCCGGAGTATAGCCCATGGCATACAAACTAGAGACCATGCTTCCAGCACTCGTACCTCCAATTATATCAATTTTTATTCCGCTTTCTTCTAGGGCCTTTAACACTCCTGCATGTGCCAAGCCTCTAATTCCACCACCAGACAAAGCTAATCCTATTTTCACTTTTAATCGTTTTCCTTTCTTTTACATTATATATAGTATTAGCTTTTTTAGTGAATTTTAAACACGTTTACAAGAAAAATACGTATTTGTCTCAAAAAACAAATACGTATTTTTTCGTCCAATTTTCTTATTGTATAGGAAAAATCGTCAGATTTTTGCTATACAACAAGGTTAGGCTACCTTGGGCCGTCCGAGCGAAGCGAGTGACATGTATTTCGCCGTTGCTCCAGAGACTAGCCCTGCGAAATGCCTTTCTTAT
>CALXSA010000031.1 GCA_944390995.1 uncultured Clostridia bacterium | reverse complement strand
GATGTAATATTAACAATGTTAGAAGATAAAATGTCATGGATAACTGGTCAAAATATAATAGCAGATGGAGGTAATACAATTGGATTTTATAGATTTCCTTTTTGTTATAAACACAAATAAGATAATTATATAAATAGTGTTACAATCATTTTTTACTAACACTTATTGACTTTTCATTAATAGATAATTATAATACAGATAGTTAGAAACAATCAAACAAGTAAATACGTTTCTAACAGACATAAAACATATAGTATAAACGATGTTTCCCATTTTAAGTCCATTTAATTATACTATATACTTATAAAAAATCAATATAGGCAAAGATCCTAAGTATGCTCATATAGAGAACTATGCAAAAAAATGTGTAAACACTTTTTGAACTTAATATATATTGGAAGCAGATGCTGGAAAAGTTGCATGAATTATATTTTGATGACAAAAAGAATTTAACAAAAATTGCCGAAATAGTTGATACATCAGTTAACTTCATCTCAAAAGCTTTAAGACAAAATAAGGAATATAAATTAGAAAAATAAAAGAGTGACTTCTAGTATAGGAAAAGATTGATTTTCTCTATACTAGAAACAAAACTAAAGTTGATAATTGAGACCTTTAATTCTTACAACTCAATCCTAGGCTGATACCTTTCAAGCCACATATTTACTTGGCACAAATATGCCATAAGCTGTGGACCGGTCATAAGTTGACCAAACCACGGTCTAGTAAAGGCTTTGCCGTCAGTTTCGAGTATTTGCATAATATATTCTCTGTTTAGTAAATTATTTATAGGAGCATTTTTGTCTTCCATAATTGCACTTAGTTTTTCTTTTACAGCCTTTAAATAAGTTGGGTTCCATGTTTTAGGGTATGGGCTCTTTTTCCTGTCGACTATTTCAGCTGGCAACTTATCTTTCATGATATAACGAAGTAGACCTTTTTCACGACCCTTTAAAGCTTTCATTTCCCATGGAATGTTCCATACATATTCTGCCAAACGATAATCACAGAATGGCACTCTTATTTCAAAACCATTGTACATTCCCATTCTGTCTGACCTATCTAACAGAGTTTGCATAAACCAATTTAGTGTTAGATGAGATATTTTTCTTTTCTCGGCAGTTTCTTCTGTGTCGCAGTCCAATATTTCTACATCTGCCAAACTTTCGTTATATCTGAAGTCTATATATTCCTTCAAGTCTATTTTTTCTGCTATTTCAGGGTTTAGTAGTTCTTGTCTTTCATTTATTGCAATTGACCATGGGAAAGTTCCGCTTCTTAGCGCATCTTCTCTAAAGAACCAAGGATAACCGCCAAAGATTTCATCTGCGCATTCTCCGGTTAATGTGACTGTAGCATCATTCTTGACATTTTTGCAAAATAGTAAAAGCGAAGAATCTACATCAGCCATTCCTGGGAAATCTCTCGCGAGCATTGCGTCTTCTAAAGCATTTGCGAGTTCAGGAGTATCAAGCATTACTACATGATGGTTGGTATCTAGCTTATTGCGCATTAATTCTATATAGTAATTATCTGAGTTTGGCTGAAAGTCTGTTTTTTGAAAATTCTTGTCATTGTCAATATAATCTACTGAATAGGTGTTAAGTGGAGGAAGGCCATGTTCTCTACAGTATTCTTGAGCATATAGAGTTATTATGCTAGAGTCAAGCCCCCCAGACAAGAAGGTGCAAAGTGGAACATCAGAAACAAGTTGCCTTTTTATGGCATCTTCTAGCAGATATTGCACTTTTTCACAGGTTTGCGCCAAATTTTCTGTATGAGGTTTGCTTTCTAATTTCCAGTATCTTTCTGAATGAATACCGCTATCGTTATACACAACATAATTTGCAGGTTTTACCTCAAAAATATTTTTGAATGCTGTTATTCCATTTGTATGAGCCGGACCAATTCCGAACATTTCTGAAATTCCTTGCTTATCTAAAACAGGAATAACACCTGGAAACTTCAAAATTGCTTTTACTTCTGAAGCAAATACAAAATTATTTCCTACAACTGTGTAATAAAGAGGTTTAACACCAAAATGGTCTCGTGCCAAGAACAAGCTTCTATTTTTTTCATCCCAAATTGCAAAAGAAAATATTCCATTTAATTTGTTTACAACATTCTCCTTATGTAGAATGAAAGATTTAAGCAATATTTCAGTATCAGAATAAGTTTCAAGCTCAAAATTATTATCAATTAGCTCTGACCTTAGCTCTTTAGTGTTATAGATTTGCCCGTTATATGCAATAACATACTTGTTGCCATTATACCTATAGCTCATTGGCTGTTTACCGCCATCAGGGTCAATAACAATTAATCTTCTGTGTCCAAGCAAAATATCCCTATCCACATAATACCCGCATTCATCAGGACCACGTTTCATTAATGCATCATTCATTGAAAGAAGGACATCCTTTTTTTCTCTTAGCTCATCTTGCAAATTCATTACGCCAACAAAACCACACATACGAAATCAATTCCTTTCTATTCAATCATTTATCATAATATATGAGAGAAAGTGAAAAAAAGTAACCACTTGTATTGACAAGTGCGCAAAAAATTAGTATAATTTTATAGTACTAATTATTAGAGATTTTCGAAAATATATACATTAGCGTATTATACAAAAGGAGGGAACTAGAATGGCACAACCAAAAAGAAGATGGTCAAAGGCAAGAACAGGTCTTAAAAGGTCAACATGGAAATTAGAAAAACAAAATTTAGTAGAATGTTCACACTGTCATGAATTAATAAGACAACATACTGTTTGTCCTACATGTGGATATTATGACGGAAAAGAAGTTATTGCTAAATCAGTAGCAGAATAAGATTTATAGAGCGACCCAAAAGGGTCGCTTTTTTTCTTGCGATAAAAATTTATAAACATGTTGCTTGTTATGCTTTTAAATGATATAATGCAGTAGTGTATAAAAGAAAGGAAAGTAATAGAAAATGGAGCGAATAGATAAAATTAATTATTATTTAGATATAGCAAAAGCAGTAGCAGGAAGAAGTACTTGCTTGAGGAAAAAGTCAGGGGCAGTAATTGTAAATCATGATGAAATTGTTTCAACTGGATATAGTGGAGCGCCTAGAGGTAGAGAAAACTGTATAGATTTAGGCTATTGTTCTAAGAAAAAGTTTTTTCCAGACCTTAGACATGCTGGATATGATGCATGCAGAAGTGTACATGCGGAGATGAATGCACTTATAAGTGGCGCGAGAAAAGATATGCTAGGTGGAACATTATATTTGGTACAATACAGAACAGATAGTGGGGAATATGAGGAAAACCCAGGATGCTGCCAGATGTGCAGAAAGCTAATTATTAATGCTGGTATTAGCACAGTAGTTGTTAGAGATAGTAGCGAAAACGGATACCAAGTTATAGATATTAATGAATGGATAGAAAATGATGATTTACTTAAAGGAAAGATTACCTATTAATTGTTCTGAATAACATGGGTAATTCTGACTATGTTTTAGGAAGCAAACATTCTAGGAGGAGAAAACAGGTGAAGAAAATAATTGAAATACTAAAAACGAAGAAAAGTGCTCATTACATTATTATTGTGGTCATTGGGCTACTTATATCAATACCATTTATTTGGCTACAAATTAGAGATACACAAGATGGTTGGCTACATGTGCTTAGAGTATTAGGACTTAACTATTCTCTTTCAGAGAGCTCATTTCCATTTCTAGTTGCACCATATTATTGTTGTGACTGGGGATATGCAATGCTGGCATTTTATCAAACAATAGTTACATATGTGCCATATTTGCTGGGACTGATTAGTGGCTCTACCATACTGGGAATAAAGCTATTTGCTGTGCTTACAACTATTTTAGCTGGCGTATTTATGTATAATTTTGTGAATGAAGTCACAAAGAAAAAGGCAATTGCTTTGTTTACAGCAATTTTCTATATGTGTTTCCCATACAAGCTAGAAGTCATATATCACAGGTTTGCAATAGGGGAGTTCACTGCTCTAGCATTTATTCCTCTAGTATTCCAAGGCTTGTATAACCTACTACATGGTGATAGAAGCAAGCATTACTATATTGCAATTGGGGCAACAGGACTAATGCTGTCGCATTCGATTTCTACCGAATATACCGCAATCTTTTGCGCGATATATATTTTGTTTAATATAAAGAAATTTTTAAACAAAGATGTGATAAAAAAATGTGTTATAAATGTAGTGTTTATTTTGCTAATGTCTTCTATGTTTATTTTGCCTGTAATCGAGTTTGAGTCAAGTGCACACTATGCAATATTCGACTCAAACACAATGAGAACAACTACAGACCACCTTGCATACTACTCAATTGAACCATGGCAGTTCTTAAAAGATAAACAGGAGGAAGACCCGATTTCTTTTGTTGTAGGCATACCATTTATTATTACATTGATGTTAGGTTTGTTTGCTTATAAAAAGATACCTAAAAACCTAAAAAGTTTTTACATTACTAATATAATATTTGGAATTGTTGCAATGTGGATGTGTACAACATTATTCCCATGGAGAATATTTCCGGATTTTATGGGAACACTACAATATCCATGGAGATTGCTGGGGTTTGCATACTTCTTCTTAATACCGGTTTGTGCTATCAATTTATATTACACACTCCAGTATCTGAAGAACAAAAACGCAAGACATATAATATATGTAATAGCAATTTTGATATTGTTAGCGTTTACTGCAAAGGAACTTAGTGTGTATAAATCTGAAGACACAAGTTTGGATGAAAAGTATTTGGATATTGTGCTAGAGAACCCTAGAATACACTATTTTTCAATTAATAGAGAATATTTGCCTCAAAAAGCAATAGTGGAGCAGAGGGGGTATTTAGAAACAAGGACGAATGAGACATATGTTATATCTGGAGAAGCGGAAATACTCAGCGAAAATAAAGAGGATTTGCATTTGGAGATAGAACTTAAGAATGCTACAAAAGATACTGAATTGGAATTACCATATCTATTTTACCCTGGATATAGAGTAGTGCTACAGACAGGTGACAAAGAGATAGAATTAGAAACAATGGAATCTGATTATGGCTTTTTAGAAGTCACCATTCCAGAAGACATTGCAGAAGGAAAAATTACAGTAGACTATACTGCGACAACATTAGATAAGGCAGCGTACATTATTTCTGGAGTTTCTTTAGTAGGTTTTGTAGTTTATGTTGTAGTGTTTAGAAGAAATAATAAAAAGAAAAAAGCGTTAACTGAGCATGCAGAGTAAAAATATGCTGAGTTTATATATAAAACAATTGTGAATTGTGATAAAGAGGAAAATACATGAAAACTAAAATAAGAGATTATGGTATAATACTACTTTTTACAGTAATTATGCTAATACCATTATTTAATAGTAATTTTAATATATATATAGACGATGGAATACAACATATTGCAAGACTTATGGGGACACAGCAATCTATTGCGGAAGATGGCATTTTTTCAAATATAATGTCAAACTTCTGCAATGGGTTTGGTTACTCATGGAATATTTTCTATAGTCCGCTCACCGCATACGTACCATTGATTTTTGGCATTTTTATTTCTTCATTTGAGTTAATGTTAAAATTATTCATTCTGCTTGTTGTATTTGCTTCTGGAATTGCAATGTATGAATTTGTGAAAAGAGTAACACAAAATAGTTTCACGGCATTACTTGCTAGCATAATATATGTGCTTGTTCCATATAGATTTACAGACATATACATGCGAATGGCAATATCGGAGCTTGCTTCATTCGTCTTTTTACCAATCGTCTTTCATGGAATGTACCTGCTTTTAGGGACGGAGCTGTTTTTGGGGACGGAGCAAAAAAACAGCAAAGAGGTTAAAGCCTCAGAAAGCGAGGAGAGTTTAAAAAATTCAAGCTCAGAGAATGATTGCTTTAAAAGTATTATAATATTAACAATAGGTGCAACAGGCCTAATTTTAACGCATACTATTATTACAATGTATACTGTAATTTTCTGCCTTATATATTTGTTGGTGCATATAAAAAGGCTAAAAGAAAAAAGAGTGTGGGCAATAATTGGTGTGAGTGTTTTACTCATATTATTACTTTCGGCATTTTACATTGTACCATTAATAGAGCATATGGCAAGTACTGACTATGAAGTGTTTAAACCTGGCAGAATGGAAAGAACAGATGCAATGACATATTATAAAGTTGATGTGCTAGATTTATTCTACACACCAAATGGAGAAATGAGTTTCGAAATTGGATTATTAACTTTAATAGGTTTGGTATTTACACCACTTGCATTTAAAAAGATAGGGAAAGAATACAAAAAAACATATTTATTCTTTCTGATAGCAGGAATTGTATGTGTAATAATGTCGCTAAGGTTCTTCCCGTTTGAAAAATTGCCGGGAATACTAAAAATGATACAATTTACATTCAGACTTCTAGAATTTTCTTCATTCTTCTTTGCAATTGTGGCAGCGATAAATTATTCAATTGTGATAAAGAATTTCAGAATGAGGGATGTAATAGTTTTAGGAGTTATTGCACTACTTTTAATAGTACCATTATGCAGAAACATAAATTTTGACAAAAGATGGTCTGAGGACAAGTTATGGCCAGCGGTTGGAGTAGACGAAAATACAGGCAGAGTGCATGCTGGCTGTGCTACATTTGAATATTTACCAAGTAAAGCATTTGATAACTTAGAATACATTAAGCAAAGGGAGAACAGAGCATATATATTAGGTGGAAATGCCGACATAGAAAATGAGAATAAAAATGGAACTAATATGACTTTGGACGTCTCAAATGTGGAAGAAAATACAGTGGTGGAACTTCCATATATATATTATCTGGGATATACGGTAGAAGTTACAAATGGAAATGGCGATACGCAAAAAGTAGATACTTTTGAATCAGAAAATGGTTTTGTGGCAATTAGTGTAACACAAGATGCAAAAACAATTAGCGTGCAATATACGGGCACAGTGGCAATGTGGGTTAGTTTAGTTGTTTCGTCATTGACACTTGTTGGCCTTGTGGGGTATAAGGTAGGAGTGTTAATACGAAGAAAGCATTGACGTAAATTGAAAAAATGTGTATAATTAACATAAATTGTAATTTTTTCAACTGGATTTGTGCCTCAAGAAAGGGATGATAGTAAAAATGGGGAAACCGATAGTAGCAATAATAGGAAAACCAAATGTGGGCAAGTCTACATTTTTCAATTATATAATAGGTAAAAGAATTTCTATAGTAGAAGATACGCCAGGTGTTACTCGTGATAGAGTTTATGCTGATGCAGAGTGGAGAGGTCGTGCTTTTACATTAGTGGATACAGGAGGAATTGAGCCAGAGTCGGAAGATGTAATTCTTTCTCAAATGAGAGACCAAGCAAATCTTGCGATTGCGATGGCTGATGTAATTATATTTTTAACTGATATAAAACAGGGTGTTACTCCGGCAGATAAAGATATTGCTTTAATGCTAAAAAAGTCTAAAAAGCCTGTTATTTTGGTGTGCAATAAAGCAGATAATTATGGAAAAGTGCCTGATGAGATATACGAATTCTATAACCTAGGTCTTGGAGAGCCACACAGAGTGTCTGCGGTTAATGCAATTGGAATAGGAGATATATTGGATGAGATTTATGATAAACTACCACCAGTTGATGCAAGCGAGGAAGATGACGACACCATCAAAGTAGCAATAATAGGAAAGCCAAATGTGGGTAAATCATCTTTAGTAAATAAAATACTTGGGGAGAACAGAGTAATTGTAAGTGATATTGCAGGAACAACTAGAGATGCCATTGACTCTGAATTTGAGAATGAATACGGCAAATATGTATTTATAGACACAGCAGGAATTAGAAGAAAAAGCAAAGTTTCTGAAAATCTAGAAAGATATAGCGTTATGAGGAGCCTTCTTGCAGTAGAAAGAGCAGATGTGTGCCTAGTTATGATAGATGCAAACGAGGGAGTTACAGAGCAAGACGCAAAAATTGCAGGAGAAGCCCACGAAGCAGGCAAGGGAATAATTATAGTTGTCAATAAATGGGATGAATACGAGAAAGAAAACGGCACTTTGGAAAAATACAAAAAAGAGGTATATAGCAAACTTTCATATTTATCATATGCACCAATTTTGTTTATATCTGCTAAAACAGGACAAAGAGTAAACAAATTGTTTGAGCTTATAAACAGTGTTGCAAGTCAAAACTCGCTTAGAGTATCTACATCTGTATTAAATCAAGTCTTAAATGAGGCAATTGCGATTGTACAGCCACCAACAGATAAGGGCAAGAGGCTTAGAATATTCTACATGACACAAGCTAGTACAAAACCACCAACATTTGTTGTTTTTGTGAATGATAAAAAATTATTTCACTTTTCATATGAGAGGTACTTGGTGAACCAGATAAGGAAGGAGTTTGGGCTTAGTGGGACTCCAGTTCGAATGATTGTCAGAGAAAGGCTTGAAAAATAAAAGGAGGAAGAACGAATGCTAAATTATAAAACGAAGGAGAAAGAAGAAAAATTATTTGATGAGATAAGAGAGTGGTTGGAAAAGCACGAACATGAGATGCCAAGATACGGCATAAGTGTAAATGGTAAACAACTAAGACCTTCAGAAATGACGAAAGAACAAAAACACGAAATTCATTTATACTCAAATTGGGAAAATTCAAAAATATGTGAGGCATATGAGGCATGTATGGGTTTGGATTTAAAAAAAATGCCAGAAGAATATGCTGAATATAGAGATGTGATAGCAGTATTAAGAGAGCATGAGCAAAAGAGGCTGGAAAAATTCTATCAACCAATAACAGCTGATTGGGATAAGATGAATTTGATTGATATGCAAAAGAAAGAAAGAAGGGCTCTAATAAAAGCCAATAAGAGGTTTGAAGATAGAGAAAATAAAGCATATGCTGAATTAATAAAGTGGCTAGATAGTCATGATGGTAAAATGCCGAGAATTACCATAACAGTGAATGGGAAAATGCTAAAGGCAAAAGATATGACAAAGCAGCAAAGGTACGAAGTTGATTTGCGCACAAGATGGGAAAAGACAATAACGAGCAAGGTGTTTAAGTCATATGGGGAGAAACCATTAGAAGAATTGCCAGAAGAATATTTAAAATACAAAGATAGGGTGACAAGACTAAATTGGTACAAGCAAAAAGCTGACAGAGAAAACTTGTCTACGGAAGATAAGACATTTTTGGAATATGTAGAATGGCTTGATGAGCATCATGGAAAACCTCCAAAAGACTATGCTCAAGAGAATAAAGTTAGACTTAAATCTGCTGAAATGACAGATGAACAAAGGAAGGAAATAAATCTTTCGCAAAGATGGAAAAAAACAGAAATACATAAAGCTTTAGAAGAATGTAAGGGAATTCCACTTAGTGAGTTACCAAAAGAGTATGAAAAATATAAGAAGAAGATAGAAGAATTAAGAGCATATGGGTTAGGCAAAACAGTCTATGAGGAAATGATAGAATACCTAGAACATCAAAACAATGGAAAATCTAATGTTAATGACAAAGAGAAAAGTACTTCAAGAATAAAAAAAGAACAAAGACAAAGGAAAAGTTTGCGAGAAAAATGGAGAACTTCAAAAGAATATGAAGTGTTGAAAGCGTGTACGGGTATACCATTAGATGAAATACCAAAGGAATATGAGGAATACAGAGCAAAAATTGCTAAATTAAGAAGTTATGGTTTGGGTTTGGAGAAGAAAAGCTTATTTGACGAGTATGTTGAATGGTTGGAAAACCATGAGGCAAGGCCACCACAAAGTACATTTAGCAAAAATGGCAAACATCTTAAAACTGAAGAACTTTCACCAGAACAGTTAGCGGCAAGAAGGCTAAATCGCAGAATTTATGCATCAAAATTCTACAAAGCAATGAAGGCATGTGAAGGTATGCCATTAGACGCGATACCAGAAGAATACGAAAAGTACAAAGACGAAATTAAAATAATGAGAGACTATCAGAAACGCAGAAAGGCTATAGTCGCAAAAAGACTTATGAAGAAAAGTGTTGGCAAGCGCGTAAAAAATAATGCCAAGACAAGAGAAATGCTTTCTAGTATCTCGAAGGAAGCGGAAATTGAGCAAAGGTGAATTATTTTTAGAAAAAGCTATGCAATATGAATTTTTAATGATATAATGAAGCGGAAGTATAGTAAATCAAAAGAGAAAAGGAGAAGAACATGGAGGCTAAAGCATATACACAGGCATATTGTGTTTTACAAATGTTATCTGAGGAAGATAAGAAAAAAATACCGGAGAAGCTCATTGAAGCTATAAAAAGTAAAATGGATAATGAGTATCAGTTTGAGGTTGATACAGAAGATGAGGAAGAACCTAAGCTATTAGTTGATACGGAGAAAATTTTGTCTGTTGTTTATACAGACTATTTAGCAACCGATGAGGAAAAAAAGGTAATAAAAAATAAAGAAATGAAATATATGCTTGAGAAAGAGAAGGAAAAGCAAGAAAAGTATCCTACTGATGTGTTTAAAGCAAGAGCTAAGGCTGAAACTATGGCTGGGGGAGAAGTGCTATTAAATGCTGAGGCAGAAGCGGAAAGTAGTTCAGATGGTTTGAGTGAGAAAGTAGAAATTGTGGAGAGCGCTGAAACTCTTACTCAAAGCGAAACTCCAATATCGGAAAGTGCTGATACATTTATTAATGATGGGGCTCAGGTAATAGAGAGCGCGGATACGCTAATAAAGAATGAAGTCGAAGCGGTAGAGAGTGCAGATAGCGTATTGGATAATCAAACAAACTTTGAGGATAGTATAGAACCACTATGGGAAGATAAGAAAGAGCCAGATTGGAAAACTTCTCTATATAAGAAAGTTGAAATTGAAAAAAGTGTTAATGATATAGCAAATGAAATATTAAAGCCAAAACAAGCTTTGTCTGATGTGCCAAATGAAAATACTGAAACAAACTCACAAAACTCAGTTAACGATATATTAAAAGGTGCACAATATGAGGGCATGGCGCCAGGTTTCGAGAGACGAAGAAATAGAATATTAGACGAGTACAATCTAGGAAATCAAAATACATATTGGGATGACGATGTTTCAGAGAGTAATGAGCTAATGACTATACCTGAGGAAAAATGGTATCATAAAATATTTAACTTTTTCAGAAGAATGTTTGGAAGATAAAAGAGGTGTGAAATGGGAGTAGAGCTAATATATAAGCACCAAGAAAAAACGTATGAATTAATGGAAGAAGAATTGGAAAAAGAGGGAAAAGCAGCGTATGTGTACCCGACTGGTACAGGCAAAAGCTTTCCAGTGTTAAAACACATAGAACAACACCCAGAGCAAAGGGTGCTCTTTGTGAGCCCAAATGTTGGGATAATAGAGCAAATGAAAAAGTATATTAGCACATATATTTTAGATGGAGGAAAGGTTGACAAAAAAACGTTTCCTAATTTTAGAGGAATAACATATCAGAAAATAAGCCTAACTGAGAAGATGGCAGACATGCACCCAGATGTAATAGTGTTTGATGAGATACATAGAATGGGAGCAGAGAAATGGGAAGAAGGAATAGATAGACTAACGCAAGATTACCCAGAGGCAAAACTTATAGGAATGTCAGCTACTCCGGAGAGGACCGATAAGAGAAACATGGCGTATGAGAAGTTTGGCAAGATAATCTATGAGATGAGCTTAACAGAGGCACTAAGCGGAGAAAAAGAGGGAGAAGTAGTACTAAACGGAGCAAGATATGTTAGAGTAATATCAGAGCTAAAAGGTGAGATTGAGAAATATAGGGAACAAATTGAAGGAGTAGAAGACGAAGAAAAAAGAGCAAAACTATTGAAAAAGTATGAGAAGCTTGAATCGATAGTAAGTAAGTCACCAGATATGTCAGACATACTTGGAGAAGCGCTTGAAAAAAAGAATGGAAAATACCTAGTATTTTGTACAGACCGAGAAGATATGTTTAAGAAAATGGAGGAAGCATCAGAAATCTTTGGGAAAGTAAATGACAAAATAAATATAAACTATGTGCTAACTTCAAATGGCGAGACAGGAAAAACAAAGGCAGAGAATGAAAGAACAATAAAAGGGTTTGAAGAAAGAAGAAAAGGCAAGAAATTAAATCTGCTATTCTGTGTAGATATGCTAAATGAAGGCAGACATATAGAAGGGCTAGATGGAGAAATAATGTTAAGACCAACCGAGTCTCAGATAGTGTATAAGCAGCAGATTGGTAGGGCTTTGACGGCAGCAAAAGATGCAGACGAGACAGTTATAGTAGATGGAGTAAACAACTGGTTAAGACAGTTAGATGCATTTCAAGAGTTAGAGGGAGCTATACGAGAAGGTGGAGAAAGAGAAGGCAAAAAGAAAAAAAGCTACTCATATGATTTGTTTAAGTTATCAGGTGAGGAACTAGAACTGCTGGAATTATTAAAAGATATAGGAGAAGAATTAAATTACAACACAAAAGGGGCATATGAGGAAATAATAGAGTGGCTCGAGACACATGATGGGAAAATGCCCAAATTTAATTTTTATGTAAATGGAACGCGCCTAAAAACTGAAGAAATGACAGAAGAACAAAAATATGAGAAAAATTTAATGCAAAGATGGTCCAGAACTCCAGAATGTAAGGCACTGGAAGCATGCGTAGGAATACCATTGAATAAATTACCACCAGAATATGAACAGTACAGAGAAAAAATAGCCACACTAAGGGAGTATGGTATTGGAAATGAAAAGGTAACAACTAAGACAGCGTATAAATATTTGATAGAGTGGTTAGAGAGCCATGATGGGGAAATGCCACATCTTAATTTTATAATGAATAAAAGACGTCTAAAAGTGGAAGAAATGACAGCAGAACAAAAGTATGAGGTGAGTTTAAGAAATAATTGGAGAAACTCTTTAGAGTGCAAAGCATTAAATGCATGCGAAGGCATTTCGCTTGACAAACTACCACCAGAATATGAGCAGTACAGAGAGAAAATTGCCACATTAAGGAAATATGAAGAACAGAGAAAAGCAAAAGAGGCTGAAAAACTAATGAGAAAAAGCGTCGGCAAGCGAGTACAAGACAATGCAGAGACAAGGCAAGAATTAGCAAACTTAGTTAAAGAAAAAGAAGAAGGAAAGGAGATATAACAATATGATAGAATGTGCAGTAATGGCAATAATTGCTTATTTGATAGGAAGTATTAATTTTTCAGTAATCTTTAGTAAAAAGATGGCTGGTTTTGACGTGAGGGAGAAGGGAAGTGGAAATGCTGGAACAACCAATATGCTAAGGTCAGTTGGTAAAAAAGCTGCTGCAATAACTCTTGTTTGCGATATTTTAAAAGGAGTAGTGGCTATACTAATTGCTTTGCTTATTGGAAGAATGGTAGATGGTGCAAACACATCTGCATTAGTTCAAACAGCTGGAATTGCAGTTATTTTAGGACATACATTCCCTATATTTTTCAAATTTAAAGGTGGAAAAGGAGTTGCAACTTCACTTGGAGTGTTAATTATGTCTAATTGGCAAATTGGACTAATATGTTTGGTATTTGCACTAATATTAATTGTACTAACACAAATGGTTTCAGTTGGCTCAATTGCAGCTGCTGTGCTATATCCAGTACTAACACTATTCATACCACAAAACTACATAGCAGAAGGTAACTACTTAATCTACAGCATCCTACTAGCAGTCTTAATAATATTCAACCACAGAGAAAACGTAAAAAGACTACTAAATGGAACCGAAAACCGCATCAGCTTTAAAGGAACAAATTAAATTATTATATATATCCTTAGCACTATTATATTTTTAAAATATTTGTGGTGACGCGTAGCGACCAAACGAGCATTGAAAATGCGAGTGCGACTTGGAGAAACCAGCACAATTTAATGAAAATATACATTGGTGGCGATAGCCACTTTAATTAAAATATTTTCATTAAATCTGTGCTTATAGGGTTTCGACCGACAAGGAACAAAAATATTTTAAAAATATACATAGTGCTTAGGACTAATGGAGGTTATGATATGAAAAACATATGTATTATTGGAAGTGGGAGTTGGGGCTGTGCATTAGCAATACATGCAGCTCATATGGGACACAATGTAAAGCTTTGGTCGTTTTCTCAGGAAGAAGCTGACCTAATTAATAACGAGCATAAGTGCAAGTTTTTGCCTAAGGCAGTTATGCCGGAAAATATTTTGTGTACTACAGATATAAAAGAGGCAGTGGAAGGTACGGACATGATACTTCATGTTACGCCATCTAAGTTCACTCGTGATGTGGTTAGACAGTATAAAGACTACGTTGGAGATAAGCCTATTATCTTATGCTCGAAAGGTTTTGAGGCGTCAACTTTGTATACACTAAATGAAGTAGTAAATGAAGAAGTGCCAAATGCAAAAATTGGAGTATTTACAGGTCCTAGCCATGCAGAGGAAGTTTCTTTGGAAATTCCTACAGCTATTGTAATTGCATCACAGAGTTTGGATGTTCAATATTTGGTTCAAGATACTTTTATGAATGAAAATATGAGAATTTACACAAGCTCGGATGTGAAGGGTGCAGAGCTTGGAGGCGCATTAAAGAATATTATTGCTTTTTGCGCAGGTATTGTGACAGAATTAAATATGGGCGACAACACTATTGCAGCACTTATTACAAGAGGCCTAACTGAGATTTCTCGTTTGGGTGTTGCTCTTGGTGGAAACCACAATACTTTTTATGGTTTGTCTGGCCTTGGAGACTTAATTGTTACTTGCCTTAGCGAGCATAGTAGAAACAGAAGGGCTGGAAGATGCATAGGTAGAGGTTTAAGTGTTGAGGAAACTAGAAAAGAAGTAGGGATGACAATTGAAAGTATAGACAATATTGAGGTTGCATACAAACTTTCTAAGAAGTATCATATAGATATGCCAATTGTTTCAACAGTATATGATGTTTTATACAATGGTTTGCAGCCAAGAGAGGCTGTTACAAAACTTATGACACGTGATAAAAAATGTGAATAAAATTTTGTACAATAATTGAGCAGGTATAGCCTAACAAATGTGAACGTTTTTGAATACATGAAAAAAGAAAAAATTACCAGGGGTACCTTTCATAAATATAGCGAATTATTTTGTCTGCATTTTCATCTGTCACATTGAGAAAAAGACCTCTGTCTAAGCTGACCCACATATTAATTGCATATTTATCATTGTTATCAATAAAAGTACCAATAATATCCACTAATTCTATGGGATTGCGGTACTTTTTTTCCCATTCTGTTAAATTCATATAACTGCTATTGTCATTATAGAATTCCCTCAAAAAATCGTTTATTTCATTACGCTTTACACTGTAAAGTCTTACTGTTGCTTCCATTTTTGTATCACCTCTTTGAGTTAAAAAATGATTACAATTTTGGCTGTGTCAAATTTCATTAATCTAAACCACGTATGCGCCCTTGCCTTTCAAACAAAATTTTCCTTGCCAAAATTTAATTATTTTCAAACTTAATTATTAATAATAGTATAAATTAAAAAAAAATAATAATACAGAGAATAAAAGGAAATTTTCTGGCAATAATAAAAATGAATATATTAAGTTTATAGGTAAACTTTTTAAAACCTAAATTTGTTATACAAGGAGAATTTAATAGCAATATGAAAAAGTATATTGTTACAATTATTGTTTTATTTGTTCTAATTGCGTTGTCAATCGGAGGATATTTTGTATATTCAAAGACGATGACGAATAAATCAAATGATGGTACTACTTTAAGGCAAAAAAGCGTTTCGGAAATAGAGTTTGCGAGTTCAAACTTAGTGGAAATAATGAATGAAATAAATAATATATCATATACAAAATACGAAGTTGTGAAAGAGGAAATAAGCAATCCTGAGGCGGATAGCAATACTACTTCCGAAAACACAATTAATAGCAGTAGTCTGGTAGAGAATAACAATCAAGGAAATGGAGATGTGGATTGGGACACTGTAAAGGGCGATGTGGAGGATATTTACACAAATTGGACTACTATTTTAATAGATTTAACTACTCTTAATGTGAACAGGGATAATCTGCTTAAATTTAATAATAAGTTGGATGAAACAATAAATAGTATTGAGAAAAAGGACAAGGCTGCTACATTATTAAACCTAGCTGGTTTGCATGACTTGCTATCACAATATTTGAGCGAGTTTTCTGAAAACGGAGAAAAGAATACGATTTATAATATTAGAACTAATGTTCTTTACGCCTATGCATACGTAGAAAGCGAAGATTGGAACAAAATTGGTGAGCATATTGCCAAGGCTAAAGAGGGCTTTTCGAGTTTGATTAATAATTCGCTTAACAACCTTAATAATATTGATATAATTAACAAGGCATATATATTGGTAAATGAGCTGGAGGAAGATAGTAGGGCGCAAAACAAGACTACTTTTTTAATAAGTTACAGAAACTTAATTGAGGAAATGGAAAATATTACGTAAAAGCTGTTTTTTTTGCTCCGTCCCTAAAAACAGCACGTAAAAGCTGTTTTTAGGGACGGAGCAAAAAAACAGCAATTGACGAATATGTGGTTTTATAGTAAAATAGAAGGGTAGTAAATCAAATAGTCGCGTATAGCAAGGCCGAAAGGCAGCGTACGAGGAAAGTCCGGGCTCCATAGAGCAAGGATGCTGGATAACGTCCAGTGAGGGTGACCTTAAGGAAAGTGCAACAGAAAATTACCGCCTAGTAATA
>CALXSA010000030.1 GCA_944390995.1 uncultured Clostridia bacterium | reverse complement strand
ATATGGGAAAGTAACATGTTAAAGCAGGAAGGCCTAGAGGAAGGCGAGGCTAAAGGACGCGCTGAGGGACGTGCTGAAGGTGAGGCCAAAAAGCAAAATGAAATTGCTAAGAAGATGAAGGAAAAAGGCATATCTATTGAATTGATTATTGAAACAACCGGTCTTACTAAGGAAGCAGTTGAGGCTCTATGATTTTCTCTTTGATACATGTTAAATAATTAATATATACAATATAAAGGCAAGTAGGAAAACCAATATCCTCCCCACTTGCTTTTATATTATTTTCCCTAATCTGCAACTCCTACATAGTTCCAGGTTTTGCCTAGGTCCTCAGATTCAAACTTATAATACTTGTATTTCTGGCTTTCTGCTGGTGCTACGGTGTAAGCAATTATCTCTAACTTTCCGTCCACCATCTCTGGCAAGTCCTTATAAAATATATTATTTTCTTTTATACTACTTGGTTTGTTTACCGATAGCTCTTTCCACGTTTTGCCGCCATCTCTGGTAATTTTTACAGTGTCATAGCTATCCACGCCACCATATGGGTCATGCACAAAACCTATTTCTTCGCTTAAGAATTTGAATTCTGAGCCTATATATACTTCGTCCAAGTCTGTATCTACTTCTTCCCAATTCTCTCCGTGGTCCTCTGTCTTGTATATTGTGACTTGGTATCTATCTCTCCAAAGATTGCTTAAGTACACCATAAAGCCATCTTCGTCATTAACATAATAAGTCTCACTTCCGCCATTAGCCTGGTCGCCTTCCATCATATCGCTAGCTGTGGTTTGGTTATATGGCTCACTTTTTGTGTTTGTTAGGCCTGTATCCTTCCTTCCGTCATACACCAGAAATAGCACTATTCCTACAATGCACGCAATAATTATTACCGCTATTATAATCTTTTTATTTCTATTGTCAGCATTATCATTTATAGGGTCACCCTGCACAATTTGCTCTTGAGCCGCATCAACAATATGTTTAAATTGTTTAGTCCACGTAATATACAAAAATATTGTAAGAATTATTGTTATTACTCCAAATGCCTTGTGGACAAATGGCATTGTGTCTGTAATATCTCCTACACGTGTGAAAAGGTATTGATAAAGTGTTATATATGTTGCAACAAATGTAATCACAAGCAATACAAAAATTCCCAGTATTGTAATAACTTTTTTAGCTTTGCCTTCCTTGTATTTTACCATTTTGACTGCATACATTATTGCTAAGACTAAAAACACTGCGCCAACAACTGGCATTAGATAAACAGAAAAAAATACTGTAATTAACAAACTCCCGAATGCTAGCCCTGTATCTATTGCAAGATTTGTTGTGCTAAATAGTAATGCACATATTATCAAAATTATCACGACACATGCAAGCCCTAAACCTATCGAAAATATTTTTTTAATAGTTTCACTTTTCATGCTATCCCCTCACTCTCCTAAATTCTTGTCCATCCTTTTAAATTATAGAATAGATAAGTTAGCTTTCGTCGTGAGACCTGTCCCAAAAACGAAATTTTTTTCGCCGTGAGACCTGTCCCCAAAACGAAATTACTCATCTTTTAGCTTTATAACTTCCTCTGAATGGAGCTTTCCCGCTCTGGTGATGCTGTTGTAGCCATACTTCTGCTTTAACTTGTCTACGACCTCATCTAGTTTCTCCTGTTTTTTGTCCTCCGCCCCTTTAAATAGCGAAAGCTGCACTTCGTCCACATCAACTAACTTGTCCACTCTTAGCCCCACAAGCCTAATTGCAGTTCCTCTTTTATACATCTCATGCAATAATTCTTTCGCAACTTGATAAATATCCTTTGTGTTCGATGTGGAGTTCAGCAACTTTTTCTGATGCGAGAAGTCTTTAAACTCCTTTGTACGTAGTTGCACATTCACCACATTTGCATACATTTTATGTCTGCGTAGCCTGTACGCCACCTGCTCTGCCAGTGTCAAAAGCACTTTCTCTATATCCTCAATCTTGTTTAAGTCTCTTGGTAATGTAACAGAATTGCCAATTCCCTTTGGCTTCTCTTTAATATAATTTACAGGCGAATTATCTATCCCGTTCGAATACTCCCACATTATGAGACCATGTTTTCCGAACTTATCCATCATTAGCTTTTTGTCTTGCTTCGCTAAGTCTCCAATTGTTTTTATTCGCATATTATATAGCTTCGGAATGGTTTTTCTTCCCAACATGAACAGCTCAGAAACAGGCAGTGTCCACATTTTTTCCTCTATTTCATTTTCAAACAAAGTGTGCACTCTGTCTGGCTTTGTAAAGTCTGACGCCATTTTTGCCAATAACTTATTATGCGCAACTCCAACATTTACAGTAAAGCCAAGCTCTTTCTTCACTCTGTTTTTTATCTCATACGCTTTATTTATAAGGCTATCATTTCCTAGATAGTCAGTCATGTCTAGAAAGCATTCATCTATGCTAAATCTCTCTATTTTATCAGTATACTGCAATAGCAAGTTGTATAGCTCCTCCGAATGCTTTTTGTAATTCTTATATTCTCCTTTAAAAACCTGTAAATTGGGGCACTTTAACCTAGCCTGATATAAAGTTTCGCCAGTGCAAACACCTCTCGCCTTTGCCTTCATACTCTTTGCCAAAACAATACCAGACCTTTTAGTCTCATCTCCACCAATCACAGCCTCAATCTCTCTTATATCAAGCATTTCCCCTTTTGCCAATCTATCAATGGCTGTCCAGCTTAAAAACGCATTATTTACATCAATGTGCAAAATTTGCCTTTGTTTTGCTTCCATAAGCCTCACCGCCAATATTATAAAACATAAGTTTGCAAAAGTCAATACTAGGACGTGGAGCTACCTTGGGATGAGCGACCAGTCCTTGGCAAGTTCTTCCACTTTCTGCGCAATGTGTGCGAAGTCGTTGTTGTTTTCTATAATTCTGTCGCATCTTTGAATATAGAACTCATTTTCCTCTTGTGCCTGCAATCTCTTTTCCGCGCTTTCGTAATCTATATTATCCCTCGCCACAATTCTGTCTAGCTGTAACTCTTTTTTCGATATAACCCCTATAGTCTTGTCGCAAATCTTATCCAATTCGCACTCAAACAACAACGGAGCATCTATTATATAAATTGTGTCATCGTCCTTTATTTCTTTTTCTATTTCTTCCCTTATGTACTTAAATGTGCAGTTGTTAAGCTCTTTTCTTTTCTCTGCATCATTGTAAATTATTTCAGCTAATCTTCCTCTTTTAAGCTCCCCGTCTTCGTCTAAAATATCATTTCCGAACTTCTCAACTATATCATTAGTATAGTTTGTTCCCTTTTTAGATAGTCTCCTCGCTATTTTGTCCGCATTAAGCACTTTCACATTATACTTTATTTCAAGTATTTCACATATTGTACTCTTGCCTGCCCCCGAGCTTCCAGTTATTCCAATAACCATTGCATTCCTCCGCTTTTAAAGTATCTCTATTTTGTTTGTGTAATCTAAATTTGAATACGAATCTGAATAATAACCCAACGTATATATATTTGTCGCTAAAATGTCTGTTTCCAGCATCTCCTTTAAATTTCTATTTGCAACCTCATCAATATACTTCTTCACCGATGTTACCACATTAAGTTTAGGGTTAAGGTTCATCATTTCAGATATTAACTCTTTTCCTTTGTTATTAAAACCTAAAACTCTCACATATGGCGTAATTTTCCTCGATGTCTCCATTTTTTTCTTGTCTATTCCAAGTAACGCATACAATAAAATCCTTTGAATTCTAGTTTGTGTAAACCTTTTCGTTTTAACAATATTTATCAATTCCTCTAGCGTGTTGCACGAATCTGCCGCATTTTTTATTGAAGTCTCCAACCCCTCCGAAACATCCGGAAGCTTTGCCACATCTGTCACCGACATTTTTCTTAATGTATAGATTATCTCTTTTTCAAACCTTGATAAATCTATTACATAGTGACCGTTTTTTAGCTCCTCGCCTAATTTCAAATACGAATTCCTTGGCATCACTTTGCTTATATCATTAAGCTGATTTGTCATAAGCATTTTCCTTATAGCTGTAGCACTTGCAAACTCATCCACTATATATTTATCATTATATAAAACTTTCTCTCTTTTTATTCCTATTGGAGTAATTGTACTTTTTGTTTTCTTCATCGCCTTCAAATACTCAATCGCCAAAATATTGTTAGAACCAGAAAGCACATTAGCATACCTCTTTATATCGTTTAGATACACCATAAGCGCATTTTCCCTTGCCTTTGGAAAAGAATTGCCCTTTTTTAGCTCATGTCCTAGCATTGTAATGTACTCCTTTGGCTCGCTGTATAAAACATTTGCAATATTGTTCAGCGTAGAGATGTCCGACGCCTCCATCCCAAACGAAATTGTATCAACCACTCCAAGCGAATTGAAAATTTTTATAGCACCCTCTGCAAAATTCTCCGCACTTGAAATGCTGTACACTGTTGGAAGCTCTATAACCAAATCAACACCATTAAGCAAAGCCATTCTCGCCTTTACCCACTTATTCACTATAGACGTATTACCCCTCTGCACAAAGTTTCCAGAGATTACAGCTACAATATATTGAGCATTAGTTTCTTGCTTTGTTCTTGCAATATGGTACAAGTGCCCATTATGAAATGGATTGTATTCTGCAATTATTCCTAGTACTCTACTCATAACTTTCCCCCTTAAACTTGTACAAAAACTAATTTATTGATATAATATCACAAAATGGAAAAATATACAATGGAAAAAAGGAGATTTATATGGAAGAAGTAACAATTTATACAGACGGTGCATGTTCTGGAAACCCTGGACCTGGCGGTTGGGGAGCAATTCTCATGCACAAGCAGCACAAAAAAGAAATATCTGGAGCAAAAGCAGACACAACAAACAATGTTATGGAACTAACAGCAGTTATTGAAGCACTAAAACTTTTGAAATATCCTTGCAAAGTAGACTTGTACAGTGACAGCGCATATGTAGTAAACGCATTCTTGCAAAAATGGATAGTAGGATGGCAAAAAAATAACTGGAAAACCTCTGGCAAAGCCGATGTAAAAAACAAGGAACTTTGGCAGGAACTAATTGAACTAACCCAAATACACAACGTGACCTTTCACAAAGTAAAAGGCCACGCCGATAATGAGTATAACAACCGCTGCGACGAGCTTGCAAGAAACGCCATCTCCTCGCTTTAGCAACCTTGCAAGGTAGGGACACGTCTTTTCTTGCAAGTTCTTGCAAAGTTGGGACAGGTCGAGATGTGTCCCAAAAACGAATTTTTTTTCGTCGTGAGACCTGTCCCAAAAACGAAATTTCTTTTCGTCGTGAGACCTGTCCCCAAAACGAATTTCCTGCTTTTTCTCTTTATTTTTGTTTTTGGTTGTGCTATAATTACTTTTGTTAAAATTTTTCAAACAAAACGGAGGTAACATATGATTTCAAAAAGCAAAGTGACAGTTAGATATGCTGAAACAGATAAGATGGGAATTGTACATCATTCTGTATATCCTATATGGTACGAATTGGCAAGAACAGACCTTTCTAAAGAGGCCGGGTTTCCTTATTCTAAAATGGAGGAAAATGGAATTATGACTCCTTTGGTTGAGCTTAATTGCAAGTACTATTCTCCTGCAACATATGATGATGACCTTATTGTAACAGCTACCGTAAGTAAACTCACACCAGCTAGAGTTGTATTCTCATATGAGGTTTTCAAAGAGAATAATATAGACAAGCCTATTAATACAGGCTATACTGTACACGCAATTGTGAATAAGGATATGAAACCGATTAACACAAAAAAAGTTTTTCCTGAGATATATGAGGCAATGGAGAAAATGATGGAGCAAACCAGTTAGGTTTTCATATAATTATTTTTTTATTAAGAATTTATATTGCAATCAAGGAAGGAATGAATTTTAAAATGGTATTTGAATATAAAACAAGAGTTGATATTAGTAAGGTAAATGGAAATGCAAATATCACAAATAAAGGCATGCTTGCCATGCTTGAAAATGTTGCTTGTATGCATTCAGACAGTGCTGGATATGGTATAAGAGAAATACCAGAAACTCGCTTGTCTTGGGTACAGCTTAATTGGCATGTGAAGATTCTTAGAAGGCTAAAATACGATGAAGAAGTTACAATTAGAACTTGGGCAAGAAGTGCAACTAAAGTTAGTACTTTACGTGATTTTGAAGTATTAGATAAAGACAATAAACAAGTTTGCATTGCTACTACAAAGTGGACTTTAACAAACATTGATACACAAACAATTACTAAAATAACAGAGGAAATTATGGGAAAATATGAGCCAGAGGAAAAAACACTTTTCCCAGAATTTGAGTTCAAAAAATTAAAAGAACCTGAAGACTTCACAAACGAATATATCTACCCTACTCAAAGGCGCGATATTGATGTAAATAAGCACATGCATAACTTGAACTATTTAGACTTAGCATATGAGGCATTACCTGAGAATATTTATGCAGAGAAACTCGAGGACGATTTCAATAATATTGATATAATGTACAAAGCTGCAATTAGATTAGGCGACACATCAAAGTGCCTATATGCTTTTGACAATAACAAGCATACGGTTGTAATCAAGAGCGCTGACAATACGGTTTCGCATTGCATCATAGAGCTTTCTTAAAATTTCGTTTTGGGGACAGGTCTCGCAGCGAATTTTTTTTCGTTTTGGGGACACATCTACTGTTGGCAAAGTTTAGCTTTTTCTAACTCCCTGCCTTGAAAGAATTAAATTTTGGCTAGGCGAACGAGCTAGAAAACCGCAGGCGTGCTTGTTGCTACGCCAAAGCATTTTTAATCTTAGTCTCACTAGCTGTTGGCAAAGAATTGTGCTTTTGGCTTTTTTCTAACTCACTGCCCTGAAAGAATTAAATTTTGGCTAGGCGAACAAGCTAGAAAACCGTAGGCGTGCTTTTTGCACGTTGAGGATTTTCGACGCGAAGTTCAACAACGCCAAAATTGTAATTATTTCGGGGCAAGCACTTCTGAGAGAATTTTTGACAAATATTTCATACTCACCAAACACTGCTCCATCGTATTTCCCGTAGCCCCCACCTCAATTATGCTTGAGCCTACCGCTAATTGCTGGTTATACCTACTATTTCTAAGTATTATTGGCTTAAACAAGCCCGGATATAGCTCATTTGCTTTCTCTTGTATCTTTATTGCAAATTTCAAATTTTTGTTCCAATTATCATGCTCGCTACCACCGCCATTGCTTCCTATAACAAACATCATTTGTGCCGCTTCCTCATCACCTATCTTCACTGTTGGCGCGTATGAACTGTCTGCTATTGCATCTCTATGTATATCAAATAGTATGTCTGTAACCTTGTTTTCGTCTAATAATTTATCAATTGCTTTTAGCGACCTATCATAAGAGGCATTGTATGATGGATAGTCAAACAATGTTGTATCTTGCACCACTTTATAGCCATAGTGTTCCATGTATTTTTTTAGCTCTGCTCCAACTCTTACCATGTTGCAGTTTGTGTCCCTTGTTCTAAAATTTCCTGATGCCTTGTATGTATAGTTTTCAGTAGGAGTATAGCTTTCACAAGTATGTGTATGGTAAATAATCATACTTTCTGTGTTTACCTCTACGTCTGGCACTAGCATTTCTTTCGTTAGTTTAATATCTGTCTCATTTCTTATTTTTACACCATTATATTCACTTGTGTATTTTTCAGGAATATTGCTATCTAATACTTCTGTCTTCACCCCAGTTTGCGCCTCTGTAATCTCCTCTGGTTCGCTTGTGGAGTTTTCCCCTACCGATTTTTCTGCCTCTCCATCGCTCTGTGATGTTGCCTCCTTCTTTTCTGTAACTGTGTCTATCATTCCAAGTTCAACACCCAAAGGCATTTTAAGCGGTTCTATCTGCTTAATATTGTTATCTTCCTTTTTATTAACACTTTTCATGCTCGGAATAACTGTGTCCAAGCACGACAAAAAAGAATTTTTGCTTATATTTAGCTGAGTTTTAAAACTGGAAAAATATTTTGTAAGACCAACCACCACAACTATTAAAAGAGTAATCTTAATTAAATACTTAACTATATCCTTAAGCTCTATAACGGCCAGATTTATCATTCTTGCAACCATCCTCCTCGTATAACAACGCCAAAATGAATTATCTTGCTAGTACAAGTCTACTATATATAAATATATTCTTGTACATAAAGAAATATAACTAAATTTTTATAATACATTTCATTCCTGCCTCTTTTCACTCTAAGGCACACATAGTTATGAAAACTGTTTTTTTCAAACTAACTCCCCCAGTTCTTTTCATAACCAGACAAAAAATAAGAGACATGCTTTTATAAAACATATCTCCTAAAGTTTCCTACAATAATTTCTCAATTGCCTTCTCGATGCTTACTTCCTCTTGCTCTCCTGTCTCCATATTCTTCAAGCTTACTGTGCCATTCTTTTCCTCATCTTCTCCAATTATCGCAACATATGGTATCTGTAGCTTATCCGCATATTTAAACTTCGCCTTTATTTTCTTGTCTTCTATATACACATCTGTGTTTATTCCGGCATTTCTAAAAGCTGCCCCAACTTCTAATGCTCTGTTTGGCTCCTCTGTCATTGAAACCACAAGCACTTTCGCAATTGACTTTGTTTCTTCTTTTAAAATGTTCAATTCGCTTAATTTCGAAAACAATCTTGTTAGTCCTATTGAAACGCCAACACCTGGCATTTTTCTATCAGTGTAGAACTCTGCCAAGTTATCATATCTTCCGCCAGAGCATACACTGCCCACTTCTCTGTAGTTATTTAAAAATGTCTCGTATACAGTTCCTGTGTAATAGTCCAAACCTCTTGCTATCGTCAAATCAACCATAAAGTGTGTATCTGGCACACCAAATAGCCTTACATATTTCACAACTTCAGACAATTCCTCTAGACCTTGATTGAATAACTCATTCGTGAAGTCCAAACCTCTTAATTTTTCTAGCTTTTCATCTGTAGAGCCATCAATTTCGATGAAATCTAGTATTTTTTCTATTTTTTGGTCTTCAACATTCAAATCTTGTAAACATTTAATTACATTCTCTTTTCCTATTTTCTCTAACTTGTCAATTATCCTCATTATCTCAACAGATTCCTCATTGAGTTCTAGTTCTAGGAATAGACCATTTAACAATTTTCTATTGTTAATTTTAATCGTGAACTCATCAAAACCCAATTCCTTAATAGTACTATAAATTACACTTGGCATCTCAGCATCATTAACAATGCTTAACTCTCCATCACCAATAATGTCTATATCACATTGGTAAAACTCTCTGTACCTGCCCTTTTGTGGTCTTTCTCCTCTATACACTTTTCCAATTTGATACCTCTTAAAAGGAAAAGTAATATCATTAAAATATTCGCAAATATATTTTGCAAGAGGCACTGTTAAATCAAAACGTAATGCCAAATCGTTATCTCCTTTATTAAATCTATATATCTGCTTTTCCGTCTCTCCTCCCGCCTTTGCAAGAAGCACCTCAGCCATTTCAATTATTGGTGTGTCCAATGGTAAAAAGCCAAACTTCTCGTATGAACTTCTTATTTTATCCACCATACCATTAAACTGTATTTGTTCATTAGGTAGTAGTTCCATGAAGCCGGGTAGGGTTCTTGGTTGTACCCTCATACTTATCATCCTTTCCTGTTTAAAAAATGTTCCTAGTCTGGTCCTGCTGTGAGGTTATAGTAAATTGGCTCCTCGTCCTCTAACTTCGTAGAAGTACCATGCCCAGGATAGACAATTGTTTCCTCTGGCAAAACTAATAATTTACTATCAATCGAATTAATTATATCAGCAAAATTGCTTGTTGGTAAGTCTGTTCTTCCCCACATTCCTTTAAACAAAGTATCTCCAGAAAATAGCATCTTTTCCTGCTCACAATACAAACTGCTCCCGCCTTTTGTATGACCAGGCGTATGTATTACTCTAAACTCCAGATTACCAATATGTAAAACATCTCCATCATTTACTCTAGAATCCGCTTCTATACTTATACTATTTTTAGACATAAGCCCAGACAAATTAACCTCCGGTTCTAACAAACCTTCGTAATCATCTTTGTGAATTAAGACAACTCCGCCTCTTTGCCTCTTTAGTTTCTCAACTGCGCCAATATGGTCAGCATGGCAATGTGTTAAATATATGTATTTTACATTTGCTCCCAATATGTCCAATACTTCTGTAATTTTCTCTAACTCCCCTGCGGGGTCAATTACCATTGTCTCTTTCGTTTCTTCATCTTCAATTATGTAACAATTTGTTACAATGTTCTCTATAAGAGAGTTTAATTTCAATCTTTTCAAAATCATTCTAATTTACATCCCTTTCTTAAGTTCAAGCATCCATGCATACCATCCTTCGGTTGGCAAAAGAAACAAAATATCTCTTTGCTTCACTAGCTGTTTGAAAAAGAATTGTCTTTTGGCTAGGCGCACAAGTTAGAAATGTACGAGGCGTACTCTGTGTACGTTGAGTACATTTCTAATGAAGTGCAACAACGCCAAAAGCAATTATCTTTCAAACATTATTGTTTTTTTCTCTTAACCTCGTACACACTATCCACCTTTCTAAGCGCCTTAAGCACCCCATTAAGCTGCTCAATATTCTCCACTTCGATGGTTAGCTCTGTCATTGCAATTTTCTCCTTTGTCGCTTTCGAATTAACTGCCATTATTTTGCACTTACTATTTCCTAATACTGCAATAATGTCTGCTAAAAGTCCAGCCCTATCATTTGCATATATCTCTATATCAACACTATATGCAGTTTTCTTGTTATCGCTCCAATATACGTCAATTATTCTGTTTGAGTCATTAAGTAAATTCTTTGTATTAACGCAATCTGTTCTATGAACTGATACGCCTCTGCCTCTTGTAATGTATCCGATTATTTCGTCACCTGGCACTGGGTTGCAGCATTTAGATAACTTAACTAGGCAATTGTCAATGCCCTTTACTATTACGCCGTTTTGAGATGGTCTTTCTTTATGTACTTTTTCTTTCGCAAGTTCTTCTAATGTCTTTTCTATATTATCTTCTTTATGGACTTTTCTGTATTCCTCCAGCATTCTTGCAATTATTTTGCCTGCTGTGTTTGAACCAAAGCCAACACTTGAGTACATATCATCTAACGAATTATATTTATATCTATTGAGCGCCACCTGCACAAACTCTGGCTTGAATAAGTCTTCATGCTTCATGCCAATTTTCTTTAGCTCTTTTTCTATTAATTCCTTTCCTTTTTCGATGTTTTCTTCTCTTAAATTCTTCTTAAACCACGCTAATATCTTATTTCTAGCCCTTGAGCTTTTTACAAACTTAAGCCAGTCTCTGCTTGGTCCTTTTGATTGGTCTGATGTAATAATTTCAACAATGTCTCCATTATTAAGCTTTGTTATAATAGGCATCATTTTACTATTTATTTTACACCCTACCATTTTATTACCAATCTGCTCATGAATTTGATATGCAAAATCTATAGGAGTTGAGCCTTTTGGCAAAACTTTTATCGCACCCTTTGGCGTGAAAATATACACCTCGTCCTCAAAAAGCTCTTTTTTTAAAGTCTGCATGAATTCCTCTGGGTTTTGCATTTCACTTTGCCATTCCAAAGTCTCCCTAACCCATGCAAGCTTATCTTCCTCAACCTTAACATTTGATTTTTTGCCACTAAAGAAACTCGCCTCTTTGTATGCCCAATGCGCAGCAATACCATATTCTGCAACTCTGTGCATATCCCATGTACGTATTTGCACTTCAAATGGAGTTCCTTTTGGTCCTATTAAAGTAGTATGCAATGATTGATACATATTAGGCTTTGGAACCGCAATATAGTCTTTAAACCTTCCCGGCATTGGGTTGTATAAGTCATGAACTACACCAAGCGCAGCATAACAGTCTTTTACAGAATTAACAATAATTCTCAAGGCAAACAAGTCATATATCTGGTCCAAAGTGCAGTTGTCTCTTTTCATTTTCCTATATATACTATATAAATGCTTTGCCCTTCCAGTAACTTCTGCATCTATTTTTTGCTTTTTTAATTCCTCTTTTAACTGCTCCATTATAAGGTCAATAAATTTTAACCTTTCCTCTCTCTTTTTGTCAATTCCCTCAACAAGCTCTCTATATTCCTCTGGATAAAGATACTTGAAAGACAAGTCCTCTAACTCCCATTTCAAAGAGTACACACCAAGCCTATTGGCAAGCGGAGCATAAAGTTCCATAGTCTCCTTTGCATTCGCAATTTGCCTATCTCGCGATAAATACTTAAGAGTTCTCATGTTGTGAAGCCTATCCGCAAGTTTTATTAGTATCACACGAATGTCCTTTCCCATTGCCAAAAACATTTTCCTATAGTCTTCAACCTGCTGCTCCTCAACACTTGCATACTGCAATTTACTAAGCTTTGTAACGCCATTTACCATGTATGCAACTTCTTCGTTAAACTCCTTCACTAGGTCATCATATGTTGTATCTGTATCCTCCAACACATCATGCAAAAGAGCAGCACAAATAGTATTATCGTCCAAGTCCAAATTTGCAAGTGTGTATGCAACTTGAACTGGATGGATAATATATGGCTCTCCAGACTTTCTTTTTTGGTCTCCATGTTTTCCCTTGGCATAATCATATGCCTTTTGCACAATTTTCAAATCTCTCCTGCCCTTTTTCTTTTTTATCACGGCCAATATATCATCAATTGTTACCTCTTTGTATTCAGACATTGTACTCCCCCCTTTAGTACGATTTTCTCATGTCCTTAAGAATAATTTGTATGTTTTGAGTGCCGTTAAAAGAATTTATATTCAAACTTCCAATAACGTCCACCTTATCATCTATCAAAAATTCCTCTGAAAGCTCACCCATATTAAAGCCAATTGCATCTATTATATATTTTTCCTCCCTTAGGCTAACTTTCAAATGTTTGCCATCTGACAATGCTCTTATTGAGTTAATTTTCAGGTTTTTAATTAGAAATAATGGCTCTTGGTTTGCCTCGCCAAATGGCTCTAATAATTGCAAACTCTTAACACTATCTATATTAATATCCTTTAGCATTAATTCACAATCTGCCTTTATAATAGGTACAAGTTTATCTATGTGGAACTTCTCTGCATAAGCCTCCAAAGTCTCTTTAAACTTAGAAAAATTCTCTCTCTTAACCGTAACTCCAACAGCCATTGCATGTCCACCAAATCTCTCTAAGCTGTCCCCGCACTTCATAAGTGCCTCATGTAGGTCAAACCCCTGAATGCTTCTTCCTGAACCTTTTCCTACATCACCTTCATAACAAACTAAAATAGAAGGTTTGTAATACTTTTCTGTAACCTTTGATGCCACAATTCCAATAATTCCATGAGACCAGCCATCATTTCCTATTACTATGCAACTATCATTCTGTCCTTCCTTCTCAATAATCTCAACCGCCTCGTCATAAATCTGTTTCTCAATAGCCTGTCTCTTTGCATTATACTCGTTTAACTCTGTTGCAAGCTTTTCAGCCTCTTTGTAATCTTCACTCAAAAATAGCTCAAGCGCAAGCTTTTCGTTGCCCATTCTTCCACAAGCATTTATCCTTGGAGCAACCCCAAATGAAATTGTAGTAGAATTAATATTTGTAAAACCTGTAACATTAAGAAGCGCTTTAAGTCCAATGTTTCTAGTCTGTGCCACCAACAAAAGCCCTAACTTTGCAATCACTCTGTTTTCATCAACTAATGGCACTATATCCGAAATTGTACCTATACATACTATATCTAAGTACTTTAAATACTCCTTCTTCTCCAATCCCAACTTCTTTGAAAGAGCCTGAATTAATTTGAATACCACTCCAACTCCTGCTAATTGAGTAAATGGATACTGGTTGTCCTTTCTCTTGGCATCTACAACAGCAAGGCACTTTGGCAAACTTTCCGCTGGCTCATGATGGTCTGTAACAATAACCTCCATTCCTAAGGAATTTGCGTAGTCTATTTCCTCAATTCCAGAAATTCCGCAATCTACAGTTATCATTAATCTATATCCTTGGTCATAAATCTTTTTAACTGCTTCTGCATTTAAACCATAGCCCTCACTTAGCCTGTTTGGAATATATGTAGCAACCTCTAAGCCTCTCTCTGTAAGGAATTTTTTAAGAACTGTAACACTTGTTATTCCATCCGCATCATAATCTCCATAAATAAGAATTCGCTCACTGTTTTGTATTGCCTTTAGAATTCTGTCAACCGCAATCTCCATATCAGGCATCAAAAATGGGTCATGAAAATCATTTCTTGTAGGGTTTAAAAATAGCTCCAATTCTTTTTCATTTCCTATCCCTTTATTAGCAAGAACTTTAGCCAAAATCTTATCCATTTTATATTCAGATATTAAGTTATTAGCCTTTGCCTCATCAACTTCTGGGCACTCCCATTTTTTGTTCATTCACTTCTCCTCTAAATTTTGGAATATACTTTTTATTTTACTACAAATATGTATTTTTTTAAAGAGTTATTTGAAAAAAACATAAAATAATTATTGTGTTTTTGGTTGATATTCTCTTTTCAATGCGTTATAATATAATTGTATGTTATTTTTAGGAGGTCAAAATCAATGAAAACATCACTAAAAAAATTATTTTTTATTATATTAAGTTTAATATTTATATTTAGTATGAGTACAAGCGTATTTGCAAGCAGTAATGTTCCTACAGGTACAACTACTCTAGAAGTTGTGGAAGATAATGTTTGTACAATTCAAATTGAAGACATGGCTAATTTTGAAAAGAAAATAACCGCTTTTAATGCAGAAGAAAAATCGGTAACTCTTACATTATCACTAACTAATATAAAATCACTTGAAGAAACACAAGGTACAGCTGAAATATTTTTAGTTATCGATAACTCAACAAGTATGATAAGAGCAGACGTTGGCGGTATGACAAGAAAAGAAGCTGTTGTAAATGCAGCAGGCACCCTTGTTGATAAATTGTTCGAAGCAAACCCACAAGCAAATGTCGGTGTAGTTAGCTTTTCAAGCAGTGACCAAGAAGGAACCATAAACGATGCCGAACTTTTACTTGGGTTAAGCAACTCAAAAGATGAAGTTCAAAACGCAATAACAGAATTGGGTAATTCAGAAACAGGTATCAGAACAAATATCGAGGCAGGTTTAACAGTAGCACAACAAAACTTCTCAGACCAAGAAGATATAGCAAGATATATAGTACTATTAACAGATGGTGTGCCAAACAATGACATTCACGGCAACTCACTTACATATTCTGGCGAAGTAGCTACCAACACAAGAAACACCATAAACTCAATACAACAATCTGGTATAGATATTATAGGTGCAATGATAAACTTAGATAGCGAAAGCATTGAACCTACAACAGGAAGAACATATAGAGATTTGTCTGAAGAAATATTTGGCACTGTAGAAGATTCTTCTCTTAGCCAATACTACTACATTTTAGACTCAGAAATTGAAGACACAATAGCTAATAAAATTTTTGATGACTTAGTAGTACAAGTAGATAACACACTTCGAAACATTACAATTAAAGACTACTTCCCACAGGAAATAATCGACAACTTCAATTTTGAGTATACAGCAAGTCCAAACATCGGCGAAGTATCGCAAACTGTAAATACTGAAGACAACTCAATCACTTGGACTATAGAACTATTGAGCGAAGGCGAAACCGCAACCTTAAGCTATAAGCTAACATTAAAAGATGATTACGACAAATCAATAGTAGACCAAATATTAAAAACAAACACGCATGTTGATATTAAAGGAGAGCACAATGGCAACCCTACTGAAGATACTTCTGACGTATCACCAACAATCAGGGTAAGATATGAAGAAGAACCTGTAGTAATTCCACCAGAAAATACTATTGACAACACAGTATCTCCAACAAGACTACCTCAAACTGGTTCAGCAGCAAGCATTGCCTTTACTGCAATTGTATCTATTCTCGCAGTAGTTATTGCAACAAGAATTGTGTATTTGAGAAGGAAAATGGATAAATAGAATCATAACCACCAGTAAAACTGGTGGTTATGATTTTATTTTGGTTGGGCTGAACAGACTACATGCACTATTTGCAATACTTATGTGTATACTTGTTTGAATTGCTGCTTAAACATTAAAAGTGAAAATTAATTAATATAAATTATAAAAAATTAATTAAATTTTTCTCATTTGCTTGCTTTTTGTAAATACTTACTGTATAGTATTATTTGTAGGAAATGAGAATAAACAGATGTGGTTTGCCTCCAACAAGGAGGTGAGGCGTATGATAGAAATACAATCATTAATTACAACAATATACATATTATATTTTGCATTAATAGGAGTAACTATCATTACGTTTGCCTTAATTATTGCATTAGTAGTAATTATTAGCAAACAAAAATAACCAATAAAAAAACACATCTGTCAACTTTGCCGAGTTCGATGTGTTTTTACATATCATTTTCGAGGCAACCACGTTTGTGGTTTCTCCATTTCCTTTTTTTATTTTACTACGAATTTATACAAAAGTCAAACATAAATGATAATTAATTAAAATAAATTGTGCAAAATGAAGAAAAAATATAGATAAAATTAAAAAATTAAGCAAAATTAACTTTACAGCACAGCACAATGTAAAGTTGGATAAAATGCAAAGTAAATTACTACAAGCATTCATAATACAAGAAACTTGTAAGAAATACTTTGCATTTTATCTCTACCAACAACCCATATAAGAAATTTAATTAAGAAAAATCAGGGAGGCGATGTTTTTAATTAAGCCCATAAAGGCTATCTCATATTAAAGGAATTGATAAAGCATGAGTTATGCTATTATTAGAAATGCAAATTATAAAAAAGATAAAGTCATATAACGCAATAACACAAGTAGATAAATTAAGAAAAGAAAATACAGAACTCAAACAACAAAATACAGAATTAAAGAAAGAAAATTCTAGGCTAAGAAATTACATCTCCAAAACCTTTGAGGCTGTAAAGCATTTGTTTAATTTCCCTATTGATGTATTTAAGAGATTGGTAGACAATTTTGTGCAGCATTTTGAGAAATAGAAGCAGTCTGCCCTACAGCTATCATAGTCATATATCACATAGCTATACTTAGTTTGATTTAACTTATCCACATATTTATCTAGTGCTATAACCGGAAAACCTACTTTGCAAATGTTCATTTTAAAACATGTGCATTTTAGGTCTAATAACTTATGTACTAAAACTGCATCTTCTCCCACTGCCACATAGAATGTTCCAAGTTTCACAAACACAATTGTACCTTTCTCTTTTTCGAGGGTGTAGAATACAGTGTGTAAATTAAAAAAATTGCACACTGTATTTTTTAGTGTGCGGAAGGAGGAGAAAATAT
>CALXSA010000029.1 GCA_944390995.1 uncultured Clostridia bacterium | reverse complement strand
TATAAGCATTTCTACATAATACTTTCTATAATATTTTAATTGCTATAACCTATTTTATGCAAAGCTTTGCATAAAATAGGCAACTATACTTCACAGATGTTTGCTAATATATATTTAAACGAAGTAGACCAATATGTTAAGAATGAATTACATTGTAAGTGGTATTTTCGATACCTAGACGTTTGTATGCTTTAAAGCAAATATGGTTCTAACAGGAGTAAGCAGAGTTGCGAAAGAGAGCATTTTTAGCGGGGCGAATAATTTTAAAGTGTATACTGTATAGAGAAACATTAGAAGCTTTAAAAGTATTGATAGAGCAAAGTAAGTATTATGGAGAACCAGTTATTCCGAGTGAGCTACGGCAAGTCAATGATAGAGTTGCTTTTGGCATAACTTGTACTTGGTGAAGATTATCTAACATAGATTAAAAAGAGGCTTATAAAGCCTCTACTTCTTCCTTGGTAAGACCGGTAACTCGTACTATAAATTCAATTTCAGCTCCTTCATCTTTCATCTTCTTAGCAATTTCATTTTGCTTTTTGGCCTCACCCTCAGCGCGTCCTTCAGCGCGTCCTTTGGCCTCGCCTTCTTCTAAGCCTTCCTGCTTTAACATGTTACTTTCCCATATAGCAACCTTTCTCTTAAATGCTTCAAATCTCTCATTTTCATCAGCACTCATTGTGTCTAGGTCCTCAACAACATTCTCAATCAATTTATTCTCCTTACTTGCCATTTTTACCATGTCCTCCCTTCCGACCAAAAGCCACAACCATTGAAACAATATTAACTAATCTGTAAGATACTATATCATAAAAAGGCAAAAAATGCAAACTTAAAATTCGACAAAATAATGTGAAAGCCTTATAGGACAAGAAGTTTGGTATTATAAAATTTTATAAAAAATATTACAGAAATAATTAAATTTAATAAATTTTTAAAAAGTATCTCAATAAACAAAAAACATATATTGCATTATTTCGCAATCGCCCAACAAAAAAGTAATAATTAAAAATTATTTGCATAGAAATTAAATGAGGTAAGGAGGTAGAAATGCGAGAAAAGAGTATAAAGAGAATGACAACATTCTATGTGCTATTTTTAGTGTTTTTGTTTTCGGTTTCGGCGGTGGGGTTGAAGCAGGAAACGGTTGAGACAAGTGCAACACCAGTGGTAAGCAATCAGAAAATAGAGTGGGGAATAAAAAGAGGAGATAACCACGAACAGCCAGATTTGGGTGCTGAAAATAAAAGGATAATTGATAAATATGAAGGGATAAGTATGGGAAATAGTGAAAAGCCATACATATATTTAACATTTGACTGTGGATATGAGGCAGGCTATACGGAAAAAATATTGGAAGTTCTAAAGCAAAATGATGTTAAGGCAACGTTTTTTATAACAGGACATTATTTGAACTCAAAGCCGGAGTTAGTAAAGCGAATGATTGATGAGGGCCATATTGTACGGGAATCACACAGCGGACCACATTTGCATGCCTGAGTCGAGCAATGAAGAAATAAAGGAAGATGTTATGGAGCTACATACAGCGTTATTTGAGAAGTTTGGCTATGAAATGAAGTACTTGCGTCCACCTAAAGGGGAGTATAGCGAGAGGACAGTGGAATATACCAACACGTTGGGATACAAAACGGTTATGTGGTCTTTTGCGTATGATGATTGGGACGAAGACAAACAAGGTAGAGAGGAATATAGCAAAGAAAAGATATTGCAAAACGTACACAATGGCGAGGTAATGCTTTTACATAGTACGTCAAAAGATAACAGCAATATATTAGATTACTGCATAAAAGAGATAAAAAATATGGGGTATGAATTTAAGAGCTTAGATGAATTCTTAGCATAGCTTGGGCGAAAATAAACACTCCCCAACGTCCAAGAATTTGGACGGAGAGACGTGTCCCCATATTGCAAATTTTTGCAAGGAGAGACGTGTCCCTAATTTGTAAGGAATTCGAGAGGAGAGGAAAGATGAGGAGAAAGGCGAGAAGAATAGAGGAGATTTTAGAGATACCGGTTGAGCTGAGTACGAATACTCCAAAAATAACTATTACTGGGTTTGAGCGAATGCTTATAGAGAATTATAGAGGTATTTTGGAGTACCAAGATTATTTTGTTAGGGTAAATACCTACATTGGGATATTGAATATTAACGGGTTTGATTTGAAACTAGAGGAAATGACAACTGATGATTTATTGGTTACGGGGAAGATTGATTCGATTGATTTTGAGAGTGTTAGCGATGAGGACGAAAAATAATTGTTTTTGGCGCTGTTACACTTCATTAGAAATTTAATCAACGTACAAAGAGTACGCCTCATACATTTCTAATTCGTGTGCCTAGCCAAAAAATAATTCTTTTTCGTCCTAGAGAAAGAGACTATCAAAAAACAACAGAAAGGAGCAAGGAGCTTTGAATGCCAACAAACTACTGCAATACATGTCCGGTTATGTGAATATAACCGTAGAAGGGTATTACATAGAAAAGTTTATAAATATTTGTACTAATAAAAATATTAGCCTATGGAATTTGAAAAGGGAAAATTCTATTATTTTGCATGCGAGCATACAGGTGACTGATTTCAAGTCACTTAAGAGAATTTGCAAGGAGACAAAGTGCAAAGTTAAGATTGAGAAGAAAAAGGGTTTCCCGTTTGTTGTAAAAAAATACAAGAAAAGAAAAGTATTTATTGGCCTACTTATTGCTATTATTCTTATTATAGTGACACTTTCTAATTTTGTGTGGAATATTCAATTGGAAGGGCTTGAAAGTGTTTCTAAACAAGATATTTTAAATTTGGCAGAGGCTGAGGGGCTTGCGGTTGGAAAGTTTAAGGGGAGTATAGATACGAAAGAGGTAATAAATAAAATTAGATTGGAAAGGGACGACATTGCTTGGGTTGGTGTTGAGATTAATGGCACGAATGCAGTTATAAAAGTTGTTGAGGCAGACAAAAAACCGGAGATTGTGAATGAGGAGGAGTATTGCAATATTGTTGCAGATAAGGATGCAATTATAAGAAAGGTGAGCGCACAAAATGGTACACCCCTAGTAAAAGAGGGGGATGTTGTAAAAAAAGGCGATATTATTATAGAAGGAGTTTTTAGAGGAAAATATACTGGAGACAGGTATGTCCACGCGCAGGGCGAGGTTCAGGCTGCGGTGTGGTACACAAGTACTCAGCGAGTAGAGTTACAGGAGGTGCAAAAACAAGAAACCGGAGAGCAGGAAACTAAATATTCCGTAAAGTTAAATAATTTTCAAATAAATTTTCATAAAAGTATTCCAAAATTCGAAAAATATGATACAATAGAGACGGGAAAAAAATTAAAACTATTTTCTAATTTCTATTTACCAATCGAACTAATGGAATATACTTACAAAGAATATAAAGAAGTAGTTGTTATTCATAGTATTGAAGAAGCAAAACAAATTGGGATAGATAGGGCAGAGCAAGAACTTGCAGAAAATATAAAAGACAAAGAAATATTAGATACACAAATAAATACTAGCTCGGAAAATGGCGCTATTATTGTTGAAGTTACTTATGAAGTTAAAGAAAATATTGGAGTAGAAGAAAAAATAGTTTTTTAAGGCTGATTTATTAGTACACGAATGACGAGAAAGGAATGATATGATGGAAGAAAGAAGTTTAAGAATTTATAATTCAGAGAAGACATTTTTTTCAAAGATTACGAATACTATAAGCAAATTGCTTATACCAACTAAAATTGGAATTAATGGAATGATAATTTCTTTAAAAAGAAACAATGTGCTAAAGGCTTATGAAAATGTAAATGCCACAGAAGACCAAGCAAAAAAAGAAGGACTTAATAAAAAGCTAGACGATTGCTATGCTTTGTATTTAGAGTCAATTGATAAATATATAATGGACACGATATATAAGAAAGTGAGAAATGATACTGCGGCTGAGTTTGAAAAAGAGGCTTTATCGCAATATTATATGATTACTCATTTAAAGGAAACAGAGTATACCGAGTACAAATATAAAAAGCAGATATATTTAATTGGTTTAGATTACCAGAATGTATTGGAAGAAAAAGAGAAACTAATTGAAAGATACAAGAAATTTTATGTAGCAGAAGCTGAGACTTTGTATAAAGGTTTATTAAAACACTTCTCAATTAAGCTTGCGGATAATATTACAGACGGCGAGAAAGATGAAATATATAACAAAATATTTAAAGCACTAGAGGAATATATTTCAAACATATTGCCAATTAAGTTTGAAATTGAGCAAAACGATACATATAAGGAAATATTAGAAGAATTCGATAAGGTTGATAGGTTTAGTGTTGGCAAGTTAGACCAAAACGACATCATAGAGAAAAACATGCTTCTTCTAGGACTAAGCAGGAAGCTATTTACCCACAGTCTTCCATTAGTTGTGGCAGAACAGTGTTATGTGAAATTATTGAGAGATGCAAGGAGTTTAATTGTAGACACAAAAGTTATTAGAAAACAACAAAAAGCATATGCTCTACTAATTAACTTAATGGAGGAGTACAATGCTAAATTATTAAGCACAAAGATTTACTGGGAAAAACCAGCACAAAGGGAAGAATACAAAAAATTCTGGAGTAAATATCAGGAGGTAGAAAAACTAAAGGATACAAATTATGAGGAATATGTAAAACAAAAAGAAATATTATTTGTGAAAACAGATTTAAGCAAAGTTTCTGGAAATGAAAATAAATACTACAAAATTATAAAATTCTACAAAGACAGGTTAGTGGAATTGGGTGTCATGAGAAATCTATATAATTCATGTACTTCAGGAGGACGCTATACAAAAGTAGAAAAAAAAACCGTGAAAAGGAAAAAGAAATTTGCTATAAATAAAGAAGCAGTTTAAAATGAGTATGTTTGCCCTTGAGTGTTTGACTCTTGGGCAAGCTGAGGCAAAAAGGGAAATTGCTCAATTGGAGGGCTTATGAAGGATTATTGCGAAATTATATATAAAAACATAAATAAAAAAGAAAAATATGAAAGTACCATCAGAGACGTAGTAAAAGAATGTTTTAGAACGGAGAAATTAGAAGAAACTAATTTATACATTAGTATAACTCTAACAAACCCTGAGGAGATTGAAAAGCTCAATAAACAGTATAGAAATATAGACAGACCGACTGATGTACTTTCATTTCCTATGTTTGAGAAAGGCGATTTGGAGGAATTTATTGAAAAAAGTACTCAAGCAGACAATCAAAACGTACAAGCAGATATATTAGGGGATATTGTAATATCAATTCCAAGGGTATATGAACAAGCAGAGGAGTATGGACATAGTTTTGAGAGAGAATTGGCATATATGGTAGTGCATGGCTTCTACCATTTAATGGGATATGACCATATTGAGGAATCAGACAAAAAAGTAATGCGAGAAAAAGAGGAAGCCATACTTTCGAAGTTGGGCATAAAAAGGGAAACAACTCCTGAAGAAGGAGAAAAAGACCTGGAAGAAATAGAAAAAAGCGAAAAAGATAACAAAAATAAAACATCAAACAGCAACTTTTTGGATGCTTGGAAAAATGCAATAAATGGAATTATTTATGCTACTACAACTCAAAGAAATGTAAAAATACAATTGGTAATAGCAGTTGCAGTTGTGATTATAAGTTTGTTTTTTGATTTAAGCAGAGCGGAATTCTTATGCTTTCTATTTACAATAATACTAATTTTATTTGCTGAAATGTGTAATACAGCAATCGAAACTGTGGTTGACTTGTATGTAGATGTATACCATCCAAAAGCAAAAATTGCAAAAGATGTTGCGGCTGGTGGAGTGGTTATAACTGCAATAAATGCAATAATTGTTGCGTACTTCTTGTTCTTTGACAAGATTAGTGACATAAGTTTGAATTTTATACGAAATGTGGTAAATTCGCCAGTGCATTTGGCATTTACGGCAATAGTGATAGTGGTAATAGCAATTGTAGCACTTATTGCTATGGCGAGAACCAATAAACACAAGATGCTTAATGCTAAATTTATGCCAAGCGGCTTCACAGCTTTGGCGTTTGCAATAAACACAATCATTTGGGTGATGATTGATAGCGTAACAGATAATGAGGCAATAAGAGCGGTAATTCTTACATTATCACTTGTTCTTGCAATATTAGTATCAGCAAGTAGAATTGAGGCGAAGGCGCATAAGACTTCTGAGGTTGTGTTTAGTGCGTGCGTGGGAATTGCGATTGTGCTACTTGTTTATGGGGTTGCCCTAGCTTTTGTATAAGTTGGCAAATAATTACAATTTTGGCGTTGTTAAACTGCGCTGCGAAAGTCCTCGACGTGCACAGAGCACGCCTCCGGCTTTCTTGCTTGTTTGCCTAGCCAAAATTTAATTCTTTGCCAACAGGAAGGCAGGTAGCTAAAAGATAATTGTTTTTCAACAGCGAGTGGGAGCAAAAAAATAAAAGGAGGGAACAAATGAAAGGAAAGAGAGCGAAAAGTGCTGGAAATAAAGGAACAAAAGCGTTTGTGATTGTTCTAGTATTATTGATAATTATAGCAGCTGCGTTGTTTGCGCTAAAGGTAGTTGGAGAAAATAATACGCAAATGGCGAATGGTGAGGAAGTGGTTGGACAAGAGGCTGAGCCAGAGGTTCCAACTCCGAAAACATTAGCAGGAGATTCAAGACCAGTTGCGGTAATGATAGATAATCATATTGATGCAATGCCACAAGCGGGTCTTTTGGAAGCAGATATAGTATATGAAATTATTGTAGAGGGTGGAGAAACGAGGTTAATGCTTATTCTCCAAGACGAGGATGACCTAGAAAAAATAGGACCAGTTAGAAGCTCAAGGCACTATTTCTTAGACTATGCATTAGAAAATGACGCAATATATGTACATTATGGTTGGAGCCCACAAGCTCAATCTGACATATCTACATTAGGTGTAGATAATATTAACGGAATATATGAAAGCTCAAGCTCATTCTGGAGAGTTCAAGATAAATATTCGCCACACAATGCAGTAACTAGTATGGAAAACATAATGGATATAGCAGACAGAAAAGGATACAGAGTAAAGAGAGAAAAAGAAAATGTTTTGAACTATGTTGTAGATGAGGTTAATCTTGAAAATGGCGAAGTAGCAAATACTGTTACTATTCCATATTCATATGCAAATACAGTAAAATATGAGTATGATGCTGATAAAAAGGAATATGTGCGTTATTCGAGAGGAGAAAAGCAAAAAGATTGGGACAGCGGAAAGACTGTAACAACTAAAAATATAATAATTACAAAAGCGAGAAATTCTACATTAAACGATGGTTCGGGTAAAGGTAGACAAACATTGGACAATGTAGATACATTAGATGGCTACTACATTACAAATGGAAAAGCAATTAAAATAACATGCGAAAAGAAGTCTAGAAGTGGGCAAACTGTGTATAAAGACCTTGAAGGAAACGAAATTGATGTGAATGACGGAAAGACATTTATTCAAATCTGCCCAATAGATGCAGATGTGGAGTTTGGAGAGGAAGTATAAAAGGGTCTTTGTTAGAAAATGAAGACTTGGAAGAAGTACTTGTGTATAGTGCAGAAGGATAAAAGGAAAGCATACAAAACTATAAAACAGTTTTGCATGCTTTCTTTGAACTTATTTTTGCGTTGTACGTAACCTGCGATTTATAAACCACACATCTACAAAGTCCTTTATCATGTAACCTAGAGATATGATGGCAACAAACATAACCCAAACTATCAAATAAGCTAACCCAAATAATCTGAAGCTGTTTATTAAATAATATGCAAGAAGTAGTGGGACTAAAGCAAAGCCAATTATAAATAGGCACATATATAATACTTTGCCAGAAACTTTAGTCTCGCCAAGTATTTTCTTGTAACACAATCTATAACTTAGAACTGATATGTACATTGAGATTGCGATAACAACAAGTTCCTCTGCGAGGACAGAAAAGTCTTTTAGCGATTCAATTAATATAATGTAAGTCTCCTCTCCTGCAAGTAAATATGTTAAAACATAAACTGTAATAAAAACAAAACCTGCGATTGGTATCCCTATTAAAGAGATGGCTAATTCTTTTAAAATTTTCATAAGATTACCTCCTTCTGAGCAAAGCGAGGGCATGTGCGTAGCTGTCGCTTCAGAGCCTAGTACTACGAAATGATATTCTCATAAACCCAAGTGCTCTTTAATTTTTTTAATAAATCTTCTTGAACAATATGTAAAAGTTCCGTTAATAAAATTTATTTTTATTGTTCCTAAAAGTGAAAAGTCCAAATTTTTAACTTTTTTCAAATTAATTATTTCAGAATTAGAAATTCGAATAAAATCTTTGCTGAGCAACTTTTCCAATTCATACAATCTATATTTTAAAGAATATGTCTCGTCAGAGCTTTTTGCATAAACTTTTCCGCCTTCAGCATATATATCAAAAATATTTTCCAAGTTTAGAATGCAAACTTTATTGTCTAAATACCCATTCAAAGTTTGCGTGCCCGAATTTTGTAATTCGTTTACTACTTTTGCAACTTCATCAGAAACAGCGTTTGTGTATATTATTGCTTTGGGCTTGTTATATTTTGCATCAACAATTACTTCAACTTCCATCTTACTTCACGTTCCTTTCGTAGGTTTGTATATATTATACCAGTAAAAAAGGAAAAAGTCATGGGATTTATATAAGCGGTATGAAAAAAAGAACAAGTGGCCAATTTAATGAGAAATATGAAAGAGTTTCAGACAAAAACTCACAAAATGTCGAAAATTGATTGTATAAAGTCAATCTATTTGATATAATACAGGCATATAATTAAGAAGACGAGATTAAGAAAGGTAGGAATAAAAATGTGTGATTGTGTAGATAAAAGAATAAGACAAGAAGTAAATGAGATAATGAAGCCATATAAGCAAGAGAGAGACAACTTAATACAGATATTAAATGAAATTCAAGAAAAGTACGGTTACATACCTAAAGTGGCACAAGAAGAAGTATCAAAATACTTAGATATTCCGATGGCAGAGATTTATGGCGTAATTACATTTTATGCAAGATTTACGCTAGAACCAAAGGGAAAATACAATATTTCAGTTTGCTTAGGAACAGCATGTTTTGTTAAAGGCTCACAAGCAATATTGGATAGATTAAAAGAAAGATTGAAGCTAGAAGATGGGCAAACAAGTAGCGATGGCAAGTTTTCAATTGATACAACAAGATGTGTTGGGGCCTGTGGAATAGCGCCAGTGTTTACTGTGAATGGAGAGGTTTATGGGCATGCGACGGTGAAGAAGTTGGATGAGGTTTTAAACGAACTTGAAAAATAATCAGCATCTTGCGTTGTTGAAATTTAGATAAAGAATGCTCAACGTGCAAAAAGCACGCCTGCGCTTTTTTACTAAATTTCGCCTAGCAATATACTAATTATTTTTCAAGTTAAAACATAGAAGATTATTAATTACTAGCCAAATCATCGAGCAGTAATTTGTAAGTTAAAAGGAGGGCTTAGATGAAAACAATAGAGGAGATTAATAAAATAAGAGCTGAAAAGAGAATAGAGTTAGATTTAAGAAAAAATACGGAAGCGGATACTAGAGAAAAGCATATTTTAGTGTGCCATGGAACTGGTTGTACATCTTCTAAATCACCACAAATTTTAGAGAATTTTAAGAAACTGATTGAGGAAAAAGGTTTGACAAATGTAAGGGTTATAAAAACTGGTTGCTTTGGACTATGTGCAAAAGGCCCAATTGTAATAATAAGACCAGAAGATACTTTTTATGCAATGGTTACACCTGATGATTGCAAAGAAATAATTGAGTCACATATAATGGGTGGAAAGGTAGTAGAAAGGCTACTTTGCAAAGATATAGACGAAAAAAAGGTTGTAAAACTTGATGACCTAAACTTTTATAAAAAGCAAAAGAGAATTGCTCTTAAGAATTGCGGTGTGATTAACCCAGAAGACATAGACGAGTACATAGCTTTTGATGGATATAGAGCATTGGGTAGAGTGCTTTTTGAAATGAACTCTGATGAAGTAATTGAAACAATAGAGAAATCTGGACTAAGAGGTAGAGGCGGTGCAGGTTTTCCTACTGGAAAGAAATGGAGAACAACCAGAGATGCAACAGGAGAGAAAAAGTATGTGGTATGTAATGCGGATGAGGGGGACCCAGGTGCATTCATGGATAGAAGTATTTTGGAAGGAGACCCACATGCCGTACTAGAGGCAATGGAAATTGCAGGATATGCCATAGGGGCGCAAAAGGGATACATATACGTTAGAGCAGAATATCCAATAGCAGTGCAGAGGCTTCAAATTGCAATTGACCAAGCAAGAGAATATGGCATACTTGGAGAAAATATATTTGGAACAAATTTTAGCTTTGATATTGAAATAAGACTAGGTGCAGGAGCGTTCGTATGTGGCGAGGAAACTGCACTCCTAGAATCAATAGAAGGAAGACGTGGACAGCCAAGAGTAAAACCTCCATATCCAGCCACATCTGGTTTATGGGGATGCCCAACCTTAATTAACAATGTTGAAACATATGCAAACATTGCCCAAATTATATTGAAAGGGCCAGAATGGTATTCTAGCATAGGAACCGAAACTTCAAAAGGCACAAAAGTATTTGCACTAGGTGGAAACGTAAACAATGTTGGGCTAGTTGAAGTTCCAATGGGCACAACTCTAAGAGAAATAGTATTTGACATAGGCGGAGGAATACCAAACGGCAGAGAATTTAAAGCAGCTCAAACCGGAGGACCTTCAGGAGGATGCATACCAAAAGAGCATTTGGACACACCAATTGACTATGAGTCATTAAAAGAAATAGGCTCAATGATGGGCTCTGGTGGTTTAATAATTATGGATGACACAAAATGCATGGTATGCCTAGCAAAATTCTATCTACAATTCACAGTAAGTGAAAGCTGCGGAAAATGTACGCCATGTAGAATTGGAACAAAAAGAATGCTAGAAATACTAGAAAGATTGTGTAGCGGAGAAGGAGACGAATACGACATATACAGACTAGAGAAATTGGCAGCAAACATAAAAAAAGCGAGTATATGTGGACTAGGCCAAAGCGCTCCAAACCCAGTAATAAGCACAATGAAATACTTTAGAGAAGAATTTAGACAACATGCCATAGAAAAAGAATGTAAGGCAATGGAATGTAAAGCGTTATCAAGAATAGAGATAGACGAAGAAAAGTGCAAGGCTTGTGGATTATGCCAGAAAAATTGTCCTGTAAATGCGATTGAGGGAGAAGGACGCGAAAAAAGACATATAAATCAGGATAAGTGTATTAAGTGTACGACGTGTATACGTACGTGTCCGTTCCACGCAATCGGATAGGCTTAACGAAAAAGGAGGAGAAAAATGGTAAATTTAAAAATTGATGATAAAAATGTTGTGGTGCCAGAGGGTACAACCATATTAGATGCTGCAAAACAGGCAGGAATAGATATTCCAACACTTTGCTTTTTAAAGGATATAAATGAGGTTGGAGATTGCAGAATGTGTATTGTTGAGGTGGAAGGACGTCGTGGGTTTGCTACTTCTTGCATTCAAAAAGTAGAGGAGGGTATGGTAGTTCATACTCATACACCAAATGTTTTGGAGGCAAGGCATGCAATACTAGATTTGATAATTTCTAATCATTCTAAAGATTGCTTGACTTGTACACGCTCTGGTAATTGCGAGTTGCAAGATTTGGCAATTAAGTTTAATGTTTTGGATATAGAATTTAAGGGCGAGAGAACTGAACACAAAATTGATGATAAGTCTCCTTCAATTGTTAGAGATTTTAATAAGTGCATTTTGTGCAGAAGGTGTGTTGCAACTTGCAAAAACGTACAAAATATTGGTGCTATAGATTGCATTAACAGGGGTTTTGAGTCTTGCATTTCTACAACTTATGACCACAGTTTAAATGATGTAAATTGTACATTTTGTGGTCAGTGTATAGAGTCGTGTCCAACAGGTGCACTTCACGAGAAGGAAAATATAAATGATGTGTGGGCAAAGTTAAAAGACCCAGATACATATGTTGTAGTGCAAACAGCTCCGTCTGTAAGAGTTGCTCTTGGAGAGGAGTTCGGAATGGAGATTGGCACAAATGTTACAGGAAAAATGGTTTCTGCATTAAAGCATTTGGGCTTTGATAAAGTATTTGACACAAATACAGGTGCAGACTTTACAATTATGGAGGAGGCAACAGAGTTTGTAAAGCGATTTAAAGAAAATGACAATTTGCCAATGACAACATCTTGCTGCCCGGGCTGGGTAAGGTTCGCAGAAATGGAATATCCAGAAAACTTGCCTCATTTATCAAGCTGCAAATCTCCTCATCAAATGTTTGGAGCAGTCATTAAATCATATTTTGCAGAGAAAAACAATATTGACCCAAGCAAAATATATGTGGTTTCTGTAATGCCATGTATTGCAAAGAAATATGAGAGACAAAGAGAAGAAATGAAAAACGATAACCTTTGGAATGTAGACACAGTTATTACCACACGTGAGCTTGCAAGGATGATTAAACAGGCAAACATAGAGTTCGACAAGCTAGAGGATGACGAATTTGATAGCCCAATGGGAGAGGCAACAGGAGCAGCTGCTATATTTGGCGTAACAGGTGGAGTTATGGAAGCGGCACTTCGTACAGCTTATGAGCTAATAACTGGAGAAACACTAGAAAAATTGGAATTTGAAGAAGTAAGGGGAGAAAAAGGAATTAAAAAGGCGACTATTTCAATTGCAGACAAAGAGGTAAAGGTGGCAGTTGCACATGGACTTGCAAATGCTAGAAAAGTTATGGAAGAAATAAAGAATGGCACAGCAGACTATAGTTTTGTAGAAGTTATGGCATGCCCAGGCGGATGCATAATGGGAGGCGGACAGCCAATTAAAAATTCTAAAACTAGAATGACTGTAGACGTAAGAGCAAAAAGAGCAGAGGCAATGTATTCGATTGATGAAAGAAGCACAATAAGGAAATCTCATGAAAACCCTGTGCTTAAGCAGATATACAAAGAATATATGGGAGAGCCAGGAGGCCATAAAGCACATGAGCTTTTGCATACACACTACACTCCTATGGAGGAGTATAGAATATAGCATATAAATTTGCTCCAAATATTCGCGTAAAATATATGTCCAACGTGGAGCTATTTATATATAAAAAGTCAAGTGAAAAAGGGCGAAAAATTCATAAAAGTCATTTGCTTTTTTCTACAAAAAATGTACACTAAAAGAAGTATAATGCTAATATTGAGAAAGGAATGTAAATAGAAATGAAATCAGGGTTTGTATCAATTCTTGGTAGAACAAATGTAGGAAAATCTAGTATAATAAATAGTTTGGTTGGGGAAAAAGTTGCAGCAATTGCAAATAAACCCCAAACCACAAGAACAGTAATACGCGCAATAGTAAATAGACCAAATTCTCAAATAATATTTATAGACACACCGGGAATTCATAAACCAAAGTCAAAACTAGGTAATGTCATGGTGGCCAACGCCTTTGAGGTGTCAAAAGATGTGGATGTTGTGGTATTCGTTGTAGAAGCGACTTCAGACGATATAGGCAAAGGGGACAAGCTAATTTTAGAAAAAATAAAACAAGCTAAAAAGAAAACAATTTTAGTTATAAACAAAGTCGACTTAGTGGACAAGGCTAAAGTAGCAAAATTAATAGACCTATACAAAGACGAATACGATTTCGCGAGCATAATACCAGTATCAACAGTAAAAAATATAAACCTAGATACCATATTAGACGAAATAGAAAAGAACCTAAATGAAGGACCGGCATATTATGATATAGAGGAGTACACAGACCAAACCACAAGGCAGCTAGTAGAAGAAACTATAAGAGAAAAAGCATTAAAGCTTTTAGATGATGAAGTTCCTCACGGCATACTAGTACAAGTTGAAAAAATGAAAAGAAGAAAAACCATGGAAAATGAGCCGATTTATAATATAGAAGCGACAATCTATTGCTTAAGAGACTCACACAAAGGCATAATAATAGGAAAGAATGGAAGCATGTTAAAAAGAATTGGAACATATGCAAGACAAGACCTAGAAAAAATGCTAGACATAAAAATAAACCTTAAGTTGTGGGTGAAGGTTAGGGAGGATTGGGTTAATAGTGATAAGTTTATCAAGCCTTTCCGCCTAGAGTAAAAATAAACTTCGTCTTGCGTTGTTGAACTTCATAAAAATTTTTTCGATGTACAACTCGTACTATCTCAAAAATTTTTATTCGTTCGCCTAGCAATACTCGTTTCTTTTTACTCTAATATTATAAAGCAAAAGCGGCGCATTACGTCGTTAAAATTAAATGAAAATTGCTCAACGTACACAAAGTACGTTTCCGCATTTTAATTTAATTTTGCCTAGTACTGCTTGCTTCTTTTTAGCCCGAAGCATGAGAAGTTGATTGCCTAGCAATACTCGTTTCTTTTTACTCTATATGCAATTCAAAGATTGGTAGCAATAAGTAGCTCCACGTGGGACACATATTTTTTACGCGAAAACATGGAGCGGACAAAATATGTGTACCAGCAAGATGGAGCGGACTTTTGTGCTTTGACTTTGAATTGCAACAAAATTTAGTGTATATTTTTTTAAAATTTGCAAAAGATAAAATAAAGAAATGCAGACAATTTGGTTTGCGGTAACTTTATGAAATGGAGATGATTAGCATGATAAAGCAAATGGCATGGAATACCTTTAAAAATACCGGAGATATAAATACATTTCTGGAACTTATGGAAGTGGAGAATGTAGAAAAAAATATAGTTGAGGCGAAGAAACAAAATGGGAATATTGAAGGTCAAGGGAATAGTAATATCCGAAAATAATATGAGTGATTATGACAAAATGGTAACAATTCTTACTCCAAATGGTAAGATAGGGTGTGCTGCCAAAGGTGCAAGAAGGCCAAAGAGTGCGCTTATGGCAGCTACACAATTTTTATGCTTTGGTGATTACATGATTTACCAAGGGGTAAGTTCATATAGTATAAATTCGTGCGAGGTAAACGAGGTTTTTTATAACATTAGAATGGACTTAGATAAGCTTCAGTATGCCTCACATATTACTAAAATAATTAATGATGTTACAGATGAAAACCAAAATACATACAAAATACTGCAATTGTTTTTAAATACCTTATATGTGATTTCAGAAACGGACAAAAATTTAGACTTAGTTACATCAATATTTAAACTAAAACTAATGTGTTATCTAGGCTTTACACCTATTATAGATAAATGTGCAAACTGCAAAAGGCTAGACATAGAGCTAAACCATTTCAGCTTTGCCAATAATGGCTTGAAATGTGATGCATGTAGCAGGCAAGATAAAGGAGCTGTGGAGATTTCAGAAGGAACGCTTAATGCAATAAAATATATCGTCTTGGCACCGCCTAAGAAGCTTTTTTCTTTTAACTTGTCTGAGCAAGGTATAAAGGAGCTTGAGATTATAGCTAACCTGTACTTAAATGAAAAATTGGATAAGGAATATAAGTTGAATAAATTATTCTAACGAAAACAGGTTTCCGACAAGTAGGGAAAACCTGTTTTTTGGGACGGAGGAAAAAAACAGCTTTTGGAGAGATGTGTCCCAAAAACGAAAAAAATTTCGTCGCGAGACCTGTCCCTAAAACGAATTTGACATAAAATAGGTATTGTGATATACTAAAAAAGCTGATATTGTAATGCGAGAGGTGGCCATATATGTATTTAATAGTAGGGCTTGGGAACCCTGAGCCAGAGTATGCAAACACAAGGCACAACATGGGTTTTGACGCTATAAATAAGATTGCTAAGGAATTAAATATTGAGCTAAAAAAGACGAGATTTAATGCTATTCTAGGAGAAGGTATGTTGGATGGCAAAAAAGTTTTTTTGATAAAACCGCAAACTTTTATGAATAATAGCGGTGAGTCGGTTGAGGCGTTTGTTAGCTTTTATAAAATACCTATGGAAAAAGTTTTGGTGCTCTATGACGATATGGACACGGAAATTGGTAAAATTAGAGTTAGAGCAAAGGGTGGTGCAGGCTCACACAATGGAATGAAGTCGCTTATAAAAGAGCTGAATTCGGAGGAGTTTGCAAGAATACGAATTGGAATTGGAAAGCCAAAAACTGAGTTTGATAGAATAGATTATGTTATTGGTAGAGTTCCAAAAGAGGAGCAGGCGGAATTACAAAAAGGTGTTGACTGTGCAAAGGATGCTGCAATATATTGGCTAAAAAATGGAATTGATAATACAATGAATAGATACAATATAAAAACAAGTGAGGAAGGATAAAGCGGTGCAAGAGTTATTAGTAGATGCCCAAAATGGCAAAAAGGAAATATTGTTAGTTGAAAATGGCAAACTAATGGAAAGATATGTTGACGAACAAGGAAAAGAAAGACTTGAAGGAAACATATATCTTGGTGTGGTTGAGAATGTTTTGCCTGGGATGCAGGCCGCATTTGTCAACATAGGAAAAGAAAAAAATACTTTTATACATATTAGAGACATAATTCCAAAAGTAAGTTTAGAAACTGGCAATAAAAATGAGGACTTTACAAATTATAATATAAATGATTATTTGAAAACAGGAATGCCTATTTTAGTGCAGGTTAAAAAGGATAGTACAAACAAAAAAGGTGCTAGAATTTCTGCGCATCTAAGCATTCCGGGTAGATTTATAGTTCTTATTCCAGAAGAAAAGTTTATTACGATTTCTCAAAAAATAGATGGACAAGAGGAAAGAGAAAGACTAAAAAAGATTTTGAAAGAGAATATGAAAAATGGATATGGTGCTATTATAAGAACATCGGCAGAGGGACAGAGCGAAGAAAATATTTTGGCTGATTTGAAAAATGTAATAGAGCAGTACGAAGAAATACAAAAAGAATATAAAAAGCAAAAAGAAAGAGAAAACTTAGAGCCGGTACTTATATATAAAAGTGAGGATATAACACAAAGAGTAATCACAGACCTTATGGACAAAGATTTGGGCATTGTAAGGACAAATGACGAAGAAGTATACGACGAAATAAAAGCTAAGCTGAAAAAATATGGTAAAGATATAAAAGTAGAATTACAACAAGATATTTTAAATATGTACGACTTGAGAAAACAGTTGGAAGATATAGAGAATAGAAAAGTTTGGCTAAAATGTGGAGGCTTTATTACAATAGACAAGACAGAAGCATTAACAGCAATAGATGTAAACTCAGGTAAATACACAGGGAAAAAAGACTTGGAAAATACAATTTTTACTGTAAATAAAGAGGCAACCGTGGAAATAGCAAGACAGCTAAAACTTAGAGACATCGGCGGTATAATAATAATAGACTATATTGACATGCAGAATAAAGAAAATGAGAAAAAGATAATAGAGCTGTTTGAGGAGAACTTGAAAAAAGACAGGTCTAAAACTCAAATAGTAGGTTTTTCAAAACTAAACTTACTTGAGATGACACGTAAACACATGTGCAGCAACGACTAAAAATTCGTTTTGGGGACAGGTCTCGCAGCGAAAAAAATTCGTTTTGGGGACAGGTCTCGCAGCGAAAAAAATTTCGTTTTG
>CALXSA010000028.1 GCA_944390995.1 uncultured Clostridia bacterium | reverse complement strand
AAAGGATACTATGGTGCAAAACATTATAGATTTAGAATGGCTAAACAAGCTGTTATGAAATCAGGAATGTATGCATACGTTGGTAGAAAAGATAAGAAAAGCAATTTTAGAAAATTATGGATAGCAAGAATAAATGCAGCTGCAAGAATGAATGGACTAACATATAGCACTTTAATAGCTGGACTTAAAAAAGCTAATGTTGTAATAAATAGAAAAATGTTAGCAGATCTTGCGATAACAGATCCAAAAGCTTTTACAGAATTAGCTAATGTTGCTAAAAAAGCTTAAATAAAAAATAAAAAAAGAGGGACAAAGTTATAAAAACTTAAGTCTCTTTTTTTATTGTATAGGAAAAATCGCAGATTTTTGCTATAAAACAAGGTTAAGTTTCTTATAAAAAAATATTGTAATATTAAAATACTAATGATAGAATATAAAAGAATAAAATATATTGACGGAGGTAATATATGAGAATAGGAATTGATATGGATGGAGTATTAACAGATTTGACGAGATTCGTAACTGACTATGGCATAAAATTTTGCTATGAAAACAACATAAAATATAGAATACATCCTGAAGAGTATAATGAAGCAAGTGCATTAGGTGTATCAGAGGAGAATGCAGATAAGTTCTGGAATAAATATCTACCATATTATGCAACAGAATATCCTACAAGAGAATTTGCAAGTGAAGTAATAAAAAAGCTAAAAGAACAGAATGAAATATATATAGTAACAGCTAGAAATGAAGATGGACTTCCACAAGAGCTACACGGAAAAATGAAAGAATTTGTAAATGCTTGGTTAGAGAAAAACGAAATACAGTATGATGAGATAATCTACACCAAGGGTAGTAAATTACCATTTTGCATAGAAAATAATATAGATATTATGATTGAAGATGCACCAATGAATGTAAAAGATATATCAACTAAAATACCAGTTCTTTGCTTTGATAACTCATACAATAAGGGAATAGAAGGAGAGAACATTACAAGAGTATATAGCTGGTATGATGTGCTAAGAGTAATAGAAAGCAAATAGGCATTAGGTTATATTTTGAAGATAAAAAGTAATTGTATAAGCCAATGAGTAGCTCTAAAAAAATTATATAGAAAATGGAATGGAGAGTGATTTGAATATAGAAATTCTTGAAAAATTTTGGTAGGGAATCTTAAATCCTTTTGAGGGCGCTACCAAAATTTCTCATAGAATTTCTATGAAAATCAGCTGGACCGACATTTTCTATATAATTTTTTTAGAGCTACTCATTGGCAATAAAAAATAAATATATGTTGTAGTGATAACATTCACTTTTTATTAACTAAACTATTGCTTTTTTATTTTTGGCTTAGCTATTAGTGAAGCAAGGTATCCAAAGAAAACTGCAGCTGCAATACCACCAGCAGAAGCTTTTACTCCACCAATAAAAGCACCAAGAAGACCAGAGTTTTGAGCCTCGGTTATTGCACCTTTTGCCAAGTTCGCACCAAAACCTAGTAAAGGTACAGTAGCACCACATCCTGCAAAATCTATTACATATTGATATATTCCAAGTGCTCCTAAAATTACTCCAGTAGTAACAAAAATAACTAATATTCTAGCAGAAGTTAGCTTCGTTTTATCTATTAGTATTTGCCCAATAATACATATTAAACCACCAACCACAAAGCATCTTAAAAGTTGCATCCAATCTATACTCTGTAAAAAATCCATTTTAAACTTTATTCCTTGTATATTAAATTTAGGTTTTTAAAAAGGTTCTACCTATAAACCTATTCAAATTCTTAAAATCGCTAATGTATTCCTAAAAAAGATAATTTAACTACAACAATCAAGAATTTAATTATCTAAATTTTCAATAGCAACTGCATGTGCTATTCCGGGAATACTTTCACCTTGTTGTGAGCTAGTTGAGTTCATAAGAGCGCCAGTGGCAATAAGCAATAATTTGTTAATTTTCTTTTCTTTAAGCATTTGATAAAAATATCCAGAAAAAACTGTAGCAATACAACCACATCCACTGCCACCTGAATGAGTATCTTGCATTTCTTTATCAAATATAAGTACACCACAATCATCATAATTATTTTTTATATTATATCCTTTAGTCTCGGCAAGTTCTGTTAATATTTCTTTACCTACATAGCCTAAATCACCCGTGATAATTACATCATAATAACTTGGCTTTCTGCCGGTATCTTTCAAATGAGTTATTAAAGTGTCTAAAGCAGCAGGTGCCATCGCCGCACCCATATTATTTGCATCTTTAACCCCCATATCTACAATTTTACCTGGTGTAACGTAGGTTATTCTAGGACATGGTTTACCAAGGTTGTTATTTGATAGTATTACAGCACCTGAACCTGTTACTGTCCACTGTGCAGATTGAGGTCTTTGGTTTCCAAGCTCTAATGGAAATCTAAACTGCTTTTCTGCACTACAAAAGTGACTAGATGTAGCACAGATTACATTGCTTGCCGCATGAGAGTCAACAAAGGTACCGCCTAAACACATACCTTCTGCAAAAGTGGAGCAAGCACCAAATATACCAAAAAATGGAATGTTAGTTTCCCTTAAGCCAAAACTTGAAGAAATACATTGATTCAATAAGTCGCCTGCAAAGCAATAATCTATATCTGTACTTGCTATGCCAGATTTAGCTACTAATGCACTCACATTTTCTTTAATAATTTTACTTTCAGCTTTTTCCCAAGTTTTTTCTCCCCAGAACTCATCTTCCAAGCATTGGTCAAAATACTTTGCAAGAGGACCTTCTGCCTCTTTTGGGCCAACTATTGAGGAAGTTTCTAATATATATGGAGCAGAATCTAATTTTATAGTTTGTAATCCAATTTTCGTCATAATTGTTTCTATTGTAATCTCCTTAAATAAAATTTAGGTTTTTATGTGGTTTTACCTATAAACCAATTTCTAAAAAATTAAAGTACGAGTATAAATTTGATATTTATACAAAAAACGTAGCAATAATTCCTACTATTACAGATGCAGAAATACCAAAAACAAGTACGGGCCCTGCTACAGTAAACATTTTTCCTCCTACACCCATTACATATCCTTCTGATTTATACTCTATAGCAGGAGATACGATAGAGTTTGCAAATCCTGTTATAGGCACAAGCGAACCAGCACCTGCAAACTTTCCTATTTTATTAAAAATATTAAGTCCTGTTAAAAATGCTGCAATTCCTATTAAAACTATAGAAACTACTGTAGATGAACTAGTTGAGTCTAGCCCTTTATACTGACAAAAGTCGAATATAATTTGCCCAATTGAGCAAATTAGTCCACCTACCCAAAAGGCATTAAAACAGTTTTTTAAAATAGGAGAATTAGGAGATTTTTGATCTACGTAATCTAAATATTCTTTTTTTGTATCAATACTTTTCATAATTTTTATACGCCTTTCTTAAAAATTAATCTCTATCTCTATCAATGACAAAAGATAAATCTAAATCAACATAATACTGAACTAATTTACGTCCATCAATCTTAGCTCTTTGGTCAACAACTCTAACTGATGATAAATAGTCTATTGTTTTAGATGCTTCACTTACTGCTTGTACAACAGCATCTTTCCATGAAACACTAGATGTTCCTGTAATACTTATATGTTTTTCAATACCCAATTAAAATCAACCTCCAATTTAATAATTTCAATTATATATTTTCCAATAATTTTCAAAATATACAAAAAATAAATATTTATAAGCAAAAAAAATGTAGGTTCTTAAACCTACATTTATTACGCGTAATAAAATATATATAAACATAAATCTCATAAACTATGCTCTAGTAACTTTTCCAGAACGTAAACATTTTGTACATACATTTATAGTTTTTGGACATCCATTTACTATAGCTTTAACTCTTCTTAAATTTGTTCTAAAAGTTCTAGAAGTTCTTCTACTAACATGAGAACGAGCTATACTTATTTTATTTCCGTGTGCTATTGATCTTTCACAAATTTCACATTTAGCCATTTTCTGCACCTCCTATATTGAATAGATAAAATTGACTATTTATAACTATATCATAAAAATAGAGAAATAGCAAGTGTTTTGAGCAAGTTTTTTTGCTACACCTGAATTTAGTCTAAAAAATTACCAGTTTTTTGGTTATGTAGAAAATTTTGTTACTAGTTTTTTGGCTACATAGAAAATTTTGTTACAATTCATAGCTTTAAATATTCCATATAATGTAATTAGATAAATAAAATTACTGTATCAAATCCTGTACGACTTTCCCGGCAATTAATAGACCTGCAACAGAAGGAACAAAGCTAATACTTGTTGGAGTGCTTACGTTTGTTTTTCTAGGCTCTTCTTTAGAGTAAAGAACAGTAAGCTTGGGAATGTTTAATTTTTTAAGCTCTTTTCGAATAACTTTTGCAAGAGGACAAACCGAGGTATTATAAATATCGGTTATTTCGAAATTTCTTGCATCTAGTTTATTTCCTGTACCCATACAAGAAATAATTTTTATGTTATTTTTATTGCAATATTTAATTATTTCCAATTTAGCCGAAACAGTATCTATTGCGTCAACAACATAATCTATATGTGTAGATTCACTCAAAATTGTATTCATTAATTCCTCAATATTATCTTTATTAACAAATTCTTTAAGCTTAATGACTTTAACTATTGGATTTATTTTTAAAATTCTTTCTTCCTGAACATCCACTTTATTTTTTCCAATAGTTTTGGTATCTGCAATTAATTGTCTGTTTATGTTAGTAATATCAACAATATCTTTATCTATAATGCAAATACTCTGGATTCCGGCTCTAACTAGTCCTTCTACTACATAAGAACCAACACCACCTAAGCCAAAAACAACTATATTAGAATTTTGCAATTTTTCTAAGCTTTCTTTACCAATTAGGGCTTCTGTTCTGTTAAGCCAATTTTTATTTTCTGCTTCGCTTTTCACATTAACCTCCATTTTAACAAAAAAGATTTACCATAAATTATAGCACAAATGGTGTAAAATGGTCAAAACACAAAATTTTGTTTGCAAAATACTTGCTTTTTTTCTATATTATGATAAAATATCTAAAGCAAATTTAAACGAAAAGAGGAAAAGGTATGATTTCATATATAAAAGGAAAATTAGAAGCAAAAAATATTGATAGTGTAATAATAGAAGTTGGAGGAATAGGATATAAAATATTTATGTCTGTAAATTCAATGGACAGATTAGGTGAAGCGGGAACAGATGTTAAAGTGTATACATACATGAGGGTAAGAGAGGATGATATAAGTCTTTTTGGATTTTGTACAAATGAAGAACAAAAAATGTTTGAGCAGTTATTAGGAGTAAGTGGTGTTGGCGCAAAATCAGCACTTTCAATATTAGCAAATATATCTCCATCAAGTTTTGCTTTGGCAATAATAACAGGAGATATAAATACACTCAAAGGATTGCCGGGAATAGGAGCAAAATCAGCACAGAGAATGATTTTAGAGTTAAAGGATAAAATGAAAACACAAGAAGCAATAGAAACAGAAGTTATTCCTGTTCAAGTTACAGCAAAAAATGATAAAGCAAAAGATGCTATTGAAGCACTTCAAGTACTAGGATACTCAAGAAGAGATATTGAATTGATAATGGCTAAGATAAATACAGAAGAATTATCAGTAGAAGAGATTATTAAGCAAGGATTAAAGTATTTAGGAATGTAGCCTATGAACGGTATTTATAAAAAGAACTTAATAAAGAATTTATGACTTTATATTTAGAGTAATATATATAATGACAAGGATAAGTAAGTTAGTAACAAAAAAATAGTAATTTTATTATTCTATAAAGTAAAAAGTAAGATGCAGAAAGAAGGAATAGTTAATGGATTTAAGTAAGCCACTAGCATATAGAATGAGACCAAAGACTTTAGAGGAATACGTAGGACAAGAACATATTTTAGGTAAGGATAAAATATTGTATAGAACTATTAAGGCAGATAGGCTATCTAGCATAATATTATGGGGACCTCCAGGGTGTGGAAAAACTTCTCTTGCTAGAGTTATAAGCAATACAACTAAATACAAATTTACAAGAATAAATGCAGTAACAGCTGGAATTGGTGATATAAAAAATGCAATACAAGAGGCTCAGAATTTGCTTTTGAACCCAAGTGGAAAATGCATATTGTTTATTGACGAGATACATAGATTTAATAAAATACAACAAGACGCACTGCTTCCTTACGTAGAAAATGGAACTGTAATACTAATTGGTGCAACCACAGAAAATCCTTATTTTGAGGTCAATAAAGCTTTAATTTCTAGGTCTATGGTGTGTAAATTAAATCCACTTACAAAAGAAGATATATATAAAGTATTAAAAAGAGCTTTGGTTGCAGAAGAAGGGCTAGGAAGCTATAACATAAAAATTGAAGATGAAACATTGAGAAAAATAGCAGAAGTATCAAATGGAGATGTAAGAACTGCATTAAATGGACTTGAAATAGCAGTACTTACAACAAACATGAGCAGTGATGGATTTATATATATAACAGATGAAATTGCAGCTGACTGTATACAAAGAAGAAAAGCTGTATTTGACAAAAACGGGGATAGCCATTACGATAATATAAGCGCATTTATAAAATCAATGAGAGGGAGTGACCCAGATGCTACAGTATTTTATTTAGCAAGAGCATTAGATGGAGGGGAGGACCCAGTATTTTTAGCAAGAAGAATAGTAATATTAGCATCAGAAGATGTGGGATTAGCAGATCCAAACGCATTGGTTATAGCAACTTCTGCAATGCAAGCTGTAACAATGGTAGGAATGCCAGAGGCAAGACTAATACTATCAGAGGCAGCTATATATATGGCACTTGCTAAAAAATCTAATGCATCATATATGGCAATTAACAAAGCATTGGAAGATGTATCAACAAAAGATACAGGAGAAATACCAATGCATATTAGAAATGCACCAGCAGAAGGAATGAGCGAGTTTGGTTATGGTGAAGGATATAAATACCCACATAATTATCCAGGCCACTGGGTAGAACAACAATACTTACCAGACAAAATGGTAGGAACCAAATATCTTGGTGAAATTTAGGAAAATAAGAAAAGTGGCTTCACCACATGTGCGTTTTGCTTCGCAAATACGCACGCCCAAGGAAACTTAACCTTGTTGTATAGAAAAAATCTTGGTTTTTCCTATATAATAAAAAGTGTGGACAAAAAGGAGTGACCCTTTTGTCCACAAAATTATTTCTCTTCTATTGTTACAGAATTTCCAAAATCTGTAGTTTCTGTATCATTAGTATCAGAAACTAGTTGATTTTTTCTTGGCTTTCTTTTATCGTCTTTAAACATCTCTGATGCTGCACCTAAGCCAGATAGTGCACCAGTTGCCTCAAATGGTATAAATATTTTGTTTGCCTCACCATTTGCTACTTCTTTTAAAGCTTCTAAAGATTTTAATTGTACTAATTTTTCATCAGGTTTTGCTCTCATCATGGCATCATATACCATGTGTACTTCTTCAGCCTTAGCTTCAGCTACTTTTTTAATAGCTTCTGCTTCACCGGCAGCTCTTCTAATACGTGCTTCTCTATCAGCTTCAGCCTCAAGAATAGCAGCTTCTTTTTTACCTTCTGCAAGTGTAATTGCAGATTGTCTTTCACCTTCTGCTTGAAGAATTAAAGCTCTTTTATTTCTTTCTGCATTCATTTGTTTTTCCATTGCATCGCGTATATCTGGTGGTGGAGTGATGTCTTTTATTTCAACTCTGTCTATTTTACAACCCCATTGGTCTGTAGCTTCATCAAGTAATATTCTTAACTTGTCGTTAATTGCATCACGTGAACTAAATGTTGAATCTAAATCCATTTTACCTACAATATCACGAATTGTAGTAATTGCTAAGTACTCAATACCTTTCTTTAAATTTTGAATTTCATATACTGCCTTTGCAGGGTCTGTTACTTTATAGAATACAACTGTGTCTATTGTAATTGTAACATTATCTTTTGTAATAACACCTTGTGGTGGTATGTCCATAGTTTGTTGCTTTAAACTTACAACACTACGAACGTGATCAAAGAATGGAACAATTATTGTAAGACCAGCATCAGCTATTTTATAAAATTTACCAAGTCTTTCAATAATGTATACCTCTGATTGTTTTACAATTCTGATTGTTTTAAATGCAATAATTAAGATAATAACTAGTAGTACACCTAAAAATATCCATGTTCCCATAAACATCCTCCTAAAATATATTAATAAATTTTTTTATCATAAATTAAATGGTATATTATTATAATTTAATTTATACTTTTTAATGCTTAGCTCCAAAAAGCTTAACCTTAATAATAATCTAAATTTTACTTTACAACAGCTTTTACGCCGTCAATTTCTACTATTTCAACCTCTGTGTTTTCTGGAATGTCTTCATCTGTAGCAGATTTTGCAGACCAAACATCTCCATCAATTTTAATTTGTCCAGTACCTTCAATATTGTTTATTTTTGAAATAACAATTCCTTTTTTTCCAATAATTGAATAAGCATTAGTTTTTACTTCTTTTGGCACCTTGATGAATTTATCTACAAGTGGTCTTGTAAAAATTAAAAGAAGTGTAGATGTTATAATAAATACTAAGGCTTGAATAAGTATACTGTCAGTAATAAAGCTTGTAACCATTGCTAAAAGAGCACCAATTCCAAGCCAAAAAACTAAAAAGCCGATAGTTGCCATTTCAATTATAAAAAATACTCCTGCAGCTATTAACCAAAATACCCACATAAAAACCTCTCTTTTCTGACTAAACGTCTATTAAAGTGTAGAGCTAAAAACCCTAACAATACTATTATACTATATATTTATGAAAAAAGAAATACAAAAATGCAAAATAATGTAAAAATGTGGACAAAAGGGACACTCCTTTTTGTCCACGGCATTTTAGCAAAACAACTTCATAAATTTTTTAATGTAGCATCGTGGACAAATAGGAGTGTCCCTTTTGTCCACAGTGGACTAGAAAAATATTGTAAAGTGTGATATAGTAGTGTTATCAAAAAATTAGGAGGTTTTATGTTAGATTTAAAACAAGACGTTCAATATGTTAAAGGCGTTGGACCTAATAATGTGGTACTTTTGCAAAAACTTGGGATAAATACATTAGAAGATTTAATAACTTTTTTTCCAAGAAATTATGAAGATAGAAGCAAGCCTAAAAAAATAAATGAGTTAGTAGATGGCGAAGAGGCTTTAATAGATGTTATATGTGCAAGCAATATGAATGAAACTAGGTTCGCACGTAATAAAGTTATGCTAAAAATCTTAGTTCGAGATGATACCGGAGATTGCGTATTAACTTGGTTTAATCAGACGTATTTAAAAAATAAGTTTAAGGTAGGAGAAAGGTATCAATTCTATGGAAAAGTTAGCATAAAATATGGCAGAGTGGAGATGGCAAAACCAGTATTTGATAAAGAGGGACTTAGCAAAAATACAGGCAAAATAATACCAATATATCCACTTACATTTAACCTATCACAAAATAAATTGCGAAACATAATTGAAAATGGACTAAAGGTAGCTTTAGGAAAGCTTGATGAAACAATACCTGAGTATATTTTAAAAGAATATAATTTAGAAGAAATAAATAAGGCAACAAAGCAAATTCATTTTCCAGATGACTTTACAGAGTACAGTAAAGCCAGAAGAAGATTTGTATTTGAAGAATTGCTAACAGTACAACTTGCATTATCAAGCTTAAAATCTAGGTATGATAAGGAAGTAGATGGAATAGAATTTGACAAAAATGTAAAAATGTCTGACGTTATAAATTCACTTCCATTTAAGCTAACAAAAGCACAATTAAGAGTACTAGAAGAAATAGATAGAGATATGGAAAGTAACAAACCCATGAATAGATTATTGCAAGGAGATGTAGGCTCAGGAAAAACTATTGTTTCTATTATATCTGCATATAAAGCTGCGAAGTGTGGATATCAAACTGCAATAATGGCTCCAACTGCAATACTTGCAGAGCAACATATAAAGAACTTTAACAACATACTGGAAAAGTTCGGAATAAGATGCGAATTGTTATTAGGTGGAATGAGAGCAAAAAAGAGGGCAGAGGTTTTAGAAAAGTTAAAAAACGGAGAAATTGATGTGTTAGTTGGAACACACGCACTTTTAGTAGAAGATGTAGAATTTAAGAATTTAGGGCTAGTAGTAACAGATGAGCAACATAGATTTGGTGTAAGACAAAGAGCAAGTATAGTAGGAAAAGGAACAAATCCAGATGTGCTAGTAATGACAGCAACGCCAATTCCAAGAACATTAGCACTTATATTGTATGGAGATCTAGACATATCGATAATAGATGAATTACCACCAAATAGAAAAAAGATAGAAACCTATCCAGTAACAAAAAATTATGAGAGAAGAGTAGAAGAATTTATTAGATCAAATGTTAAGCAGGGACGACAGGCGTATGTGGTATGTCCACTAGTAGAAGAAAGTGAAGAATATGAAAATTGTAAATCAGCTACAGAACTTGCAGAAGAGTATCAAAATAAAATATTTCCAGAACTTAATGTGGCATGTTTGCATGGAAAAATGAAGCAAAAAGATAAAGACGAAATTATGGAAAAATTCAAAAATGGCGAAATACAAATCCTAGTCTCAACAACTGTAATAGAGGTTGGTGTAGACGTACCAAACGCAAACATAATGGTAGTACAAAATGCAGAGAGATTTGGCTTAGCTCAGCTACATCAGTTAAGAGGCAGGGTAGGAAGAGGAAAGTATCAATCGTATTGCATACTAATATATGAAGGCAACTCAAAAACAACAAAAGAAAGAATGAAAACCATGAAGGAAACAGACAATGGATTTATAGTAGCAGAAAAGGACTTGGAACTAAGAGGCTCAGGCGAATTCTTTGGAACTAGACAACACGGCTTGCCAGAATTCAAAATAGCAAACCTATTCGAAGACGTAGCAATTTTAAAAGAAGTACAAGGCTTAGCACTAAAAATTGAAAAAGAAGACCCAAGACTCGAAAAGGTGGAAAATAGAAAACTACATGAGCTAGTTGAAGAAAAATTCGAAGATAGGATTAGCATATGATGTCGTGTTTGGGGACAGGCTCTTTTGCGACAAAGATGTCGGGTTTGGGGACAGGCTCTTTTGCGACAAAGTTGTCAGACTTAGGCATAGTGTATTAGACAAATCAGAATAACAAGTAAGAAAAGAAAACATTAATAAATTCTAACTCTAGTTAGAATTGAAATGTATGGAGGATTAAAATGAGTAGAAAAATTTGGAAAGCAGGAACATTTATATACCCACTTCCAGCCGTTATGGTATCTTGTGGAACTATGGAAAAAGCGAATATTATGACAGTTGCGTGGACAGGAATTATTAACACAAATCCAGCAATGTGCTATATTTCTGTAAGGCCAGAGAGGTATTCATATAATTTGATAAAGGAACAAGGGGAGTTTGTAATTAACCTTACAAATGAAAAATTAGCATTCGCAACTGATTGGTGTGGAGTAAAGACTGGCACTAAAGTAGATAAATTTAAAGAAATGCATCTTACTAAGGAACAAGGAGAATTTGTAAAATGCCCAATAATAAAAGAAAGTCCTGTGGCAATAGAATGCAAGGTTAAAGAAATAAGAGAGCTTGGAAGTCATCACATGTTTATTGCAGAGGTGCTATCAATAGATGCAGATGAAAAATATATAGATGAAAAAGGAGCTTTTGATATTTCTAAATGTAATTTAATTGCATACTCAAATGGGCATTATTATAGTATGGGAAGGAAAATTGGTAGGTTTGGCTTTTCTGTGCAGAAGCAGAAACAAAATCAGAAACAGAAGAGAAGAAGAAAATAGAAAAGTATGTTAGCTAAGGACAGGTCTAAAAAGACTTGTCCTTAAAACTTAGATTGCTACAATAAGAAAAAAGATATGTCTCAATCAGACCTGTCCAAAAAGATGACAAGCATGTCCAAATCAGATCTGTCCCCGAAGGTGACAAAAATGTCGGAAAAGAGCCTGTCCCAAAACCCGACATCTTTGTCGCAAAAGAGCCTGTCCCCAAACCCGACAAACGCGATAAAAATGATTGACATTTTAGCAAAAAGGTAGTAAAGTATAGGTATGTACGAAGTTTTATCCTTTAGTTAATTAAAGAAAGGAGCACACTATGGATAAAATTTATATTCCGAAACGGTTTAAGGGCAGAACGGGTTATCATATCTTTGTTGATAGGTTTTGCCGTGCAGGTCCAGAAATTCCTTTTGTTGAAGGAAGGAGAATCAAACAGTGGAACGATACTATGCCTGAGTGGTGGCCTGACCAGGATGGCGAGTACAGGAACGAGTATTTTTATGGAGGCAATCTTAAAGGGATAATTCAAAAGTTGGATTATCTGGAAAAGCTTGGAATCAATTTGCTATACTTGAGTCCAATTTCTATGACAAAGACAAATCACCATTACGATGTGGGTGATCAAAGAATAATTGATCCGTACATTGGTGATTGGAATGATTTTATTAGCCTTTGCTTTGAAGCTCATTTAAGAAAGATGCTTGTTGCTGTGGACCTTGTGTTTAATCACATGGGAGCATGGAGCGAGTTTTTCCAAAGAGCTTTGAATGGTGACGAGAAGTACAGGGAATGGTTCGAGTGGGATTACAATGGCAATCCTGTGTATTGGTATGGATTTAAGGATATGCCTCAGTGCAATAAACTTAATCCAGACTACCAAGAGTATTGTTGTAGTGTTGTCCAAATGTACATTGAGAAGGGTGCTGACTGCATACGTCTTGATTTAGGTGAGACTCTTCCAAAAGAGTTTCTCATAAAAATTAAGGAAAAAGCAAGAAGCATAAATCCTGAAGTGCTTATTGTAAGCGAAATGTGGAATTTTGCCATAAATAGGGGAAACCCTCAAATTTATGATGGACAAGTGGATTCTGTTATGAATTATCCATTTACTGATGCAATTCATAGATGGGTACGGTATGGCAATTACTTGCACTACGATGCATATACACGGAATATTGCAAAGTACCCGTTAGAGGTACAGGAAGTTCTGTGGAACCACATAGACACACATGACACTCCTCGAGCACTTAATATGCTTCAAGGAAGAGGAATGCTAGAAAATCCGTATCAAGGACAGATTTGGAACATTGAAGATCCGTGGAGAGGCTATAATAGTTTCGACACTTTCGACTTTAGAAAGTGGGAATCTGAAAATGATTACTGCTTGAACTGGGAGGCGATAAACAGGCTGAAACTGGCCACTCTTGCACAGTATATGTCCAAAGGAATTCCAATGACTTTCTATGGAACAGAAGCTGGAATAAGTGGCAACAAGGATCCATTTAATCGCAAGCCATATCCTTGGGGAAATGAAAACCTAGAACTTTTGGAATATTACATCCAGCTCGGGCACTTAAGGAAATCTCTTAAGAATATTTTGTCTGATGGAGATATGCAGACCTATATTAATGAGCAAATCCTTGAAATTACAAGGAGAAGCAAATATGGAATTGTTGTTACTGTGATAAACAGAACTAATTCCGAGCAGTATATTGGTGTAAATATCCCTAATAGCAAAGTTATCTTTAGCCTGAACGGGAGCGATTCCAGTGTTCTGAAACCGTACGGAGCGATTGTTTATACGATTGCTACGTATACTATCATCTATTAAAATACCATGAAGCTACAAGCTGTGGACCAAAGAAGTTAATAAAAGTATTGTCGATTTTTGTTTTACAATGGAGAATATAAAGGAGGGATAAAATGCGAGGCCTAATAGGTCTCGCATTTTTAACGAATTTGCCGTAAAACTATTGACATTTACATAAAAAAACAATATTATATATAGGAAAATTGTAGAATTTTGAAGAATAGGAGAGAACTAAATGGACGCAAAAATGCTAACCTCAAAAATGGGTGGAGAATTAGTAAGCTTTAAACTAAATGGCGAAGAAAGAGTCCACCAAGGACCAGATTGTGTAGACGAAAATGGAAAAGTGTATTGGAAAAGACATTGGCCAGTACTATTTCCAGTAGTAGGTAAGCTAAAGCTAAATAAAACAATTATAAATAGTAGAATATTTGAAATGCCACAACACGGTTTCGCTAGAGATTTTGAGTTCGAGCCAATAACAAAGCTAGATAATTTTCATTCTTATGTTTTAAGAAGCAATAAAATTACAAAAAATAGATATCCTTATGACTTTGAACTATATACAACATACAGACTAGATGAAAATAAATTAACTACTATATATAAAGTTATAAATACAGGAGATGTAACTCTTCCTTTCGGAATAGGTGGACACCCAGGATTTAAAATAGAGCAAGAAGAACTAAAAAAAGAAAATTATTATTTAGAATTTGAAGAAGATGAAGACAAAATTCACTTTTTGTATTTAGTAGATGGACTAGTAGGAACAGAATATGCTAGAAATCCAATGTTAGATAAAAGAAGACTTGCTATAGGCTCAACTACATTTAATAATGATGCTTTAATTATGAAAGGAATCACATCAAAAAAGATTAGCTTGATGAATAAATCAACAGGCAAAAAACTACTTACAATGGACTTTACAGGTTTTCCATACCTAGCAGTATGGTCAAAACCAAATGCACCTTTTATATGTATAGAGCCTTGGTATTCAACTGCAGATACTATAAAAAGTACAGGAGTATTTATTCAAAAGCCAGATATTATATCATTAAAACCAAGTGAGACATTTGAGTGCAAATACACAGTAGAGTTCTTTTAATAGTATATACCAAAAGAGAATGTTCATAAAATTCTATTTTAGGAAAGAGCAATAAGGAGGTTTACTACGTGGAACAAATAATAAAGTTTATAGCACTATTGATAGTGATTTTAGGAGTTATAATGGTATATGATGCAAGAATTATAACTCGAAAATTATTTGGTTTTGGAGACCAAAACCAAGCAGCTTGGGGGTTAAAAATATTGGGCTTTATTGTGGCAATAATAGGAGCCTTAGTAATATTCTTTAATATGTAAAAAAAATACTATAAGTTATAATAGACTTATAGTATTTTTTTAGCAAAATTTCATAGTATAATAATCAGTATTTTTTTATTCTAGATATTAGTTATGTAAAAACACCTTTTTATCAAAACATAGAGGCAAAAAAGTCTTGTGCATTTAACATTATAAAATTTTACTTCTTTTATTGCACAATTATCTTTTTTATGATATAGTGATTCAAAAACTAAACGTTGAAAAAATAGGAGAAAAATATGTCGAGAAAAGCGAGAAGAGCAGAAGAGAAAGTAAAAGGAAAATTTTTATATAAAATAATAGTTGTTGCAATTTTAGTATGGCTTGCATTTGTAATTCTAAAATATGCACCAAACTATGTGAATACAGAAATAAGTGATAAAACAAACCTAGTCATAAACAATAGTAATGTAACAGGAGACCTAAAAAAGGATGTAATCATAGAAAATGGTGTAATATATGTATCTATGGAAGATATTGAAAATTTCTTTGATCCATACATATATTATGATGAAAAATATAATCAAATAATAACTACATCAGAAAACCAAGTTACTAGCATGGTAATAGGTGAAAATACTATGGTAAACAATGGAACTAGTGTGCAAACTTCTGGTATTATTATAGAGCGTGATGACACTTACTATATTCCATTTTCTAGTTTTAAAGACACATACAATGTAGAAATATCATATATAGAATCTACTAATACAATAACTGTAGATTCAAAAGATAGAAGATATGTACTAGCAGATAGTGCAAAAAATAGCAATGTAAAGGCATATCCAACAACATTCTCTAGAACGGTGGATACAATAGAAGAGAAAGAAACAGTTACGATAGTGCAAAATGCTGAAGGAAAGAATAATGTTGTTGATGGTTGGGTAGAAGTAAGAACTGATACAGGCAAGCTTGGTTATGTTAAAGAGAATACTTTGGGAGATGACTATGTAGTAAGAGAAACCATAGAAACGAAAAAGCAAATAGATGGAAAAATAAGCATGGTTTGGGATTACTATTCAGAATATTATACAGCACCTGATAGATCTGGAGAAGATATACAGGGAATAAATGTAGTAAGTCCAACATTCTTTACATTAGTAGACGAAGGAAAAGGTGAAATATACGATAATGCTGGAGAAGCTGGAAAACAATATGTGGAATGGGCTCATTCAAATGGATATATGGTTTGGCCAAGCATATCAAATAATTCATATATAGAAACAACAGCAGAAATAATGAGAGACTATAACCTAAGGCAAGACTTAATAGAAAATATAATTAGCTTAATTGTACAATATGATTTAGATGGAATAAATATAGATTTTGAATATATGCATGATGAAGACAAAGATTTATTCTCAAGATTTATAATAGAACTTAAGCCTAGACTTAATGAAATGGGAGCTGTGTTATCAGTAGATGTTACTGCACCAGATGGTAGTGAAGAATGGTCTTTGTGCTTTGACAGACATGTAATAGGAGATGTGGCAGATTATATAGTGTTTATGGCTTATGACCAATACGGCAATTCCTCAGCAGTAGCTGGTACAAACTCTGGTTATGATTGGGTTAAGGCAAATGTAGATAAATTTTTAGGACAAGAAGAAGTAAAAGCCGAAAAACTTATTCTAGGGTTACCTTTTTATACAAGACTATGGGAAGAAAGTAATGGAAACTTAGAGGTATTTACAGTAGACATGAAGGATATAGAAGAGGTAATTCCAGAAGGAGTAAGCAGAACTTGGGATGATACTCTAAAACAATACTATGTTGAATTTGTAGAAGATGGTATAACAAACAAAATTTGGCTCGAAGATGCAGAGTCTATACAGGCAAAACTATCTTTGATAAACGAATATAACCTAGCAGGAGCAGCATATTGGGAATATGGCAGAGAATCAGACAGCATTTGGACTGTTATATCAGAAGATTTGGGAGTAGAGTAAGTTTTTTTATAATTTATTATATTAAAAGGTAGTAGGTATTTTTATTCTTTATGATTTCGCCCCCCAACATCGTACAAACTGTATAAAACTCACTATCGTTCGTTTAACAGTTTGTATACTTGTTGGTCCCCACCTTAAGACTACATCATAAAGAATAAAAATACCTACTACCTCTTTTCACCATAATAAATTATAATAAAATTTACTCAACTCCCAAAGCTTCTGATATAACAGCCCAAATGCTATCTGGCTCCCTATCTTTTGTCCAGTATGCTGCTCCTGCCAAGTTATATTCGCTTACAAGCGATAGTTTTGCTTTTATTGACTCTGCATCTTCTATCCACATTTTATTTGTTATTCCATCTTCTACAAATTCAACGTAATACTGCTTTAAATTATCATCCCAAGTTCTAGTCACATTTTCTGGAATCACCTCTTCTATGTCTTCCATATCCACTGTATAGCACTCTAAATTGCCATTGTTTTCTTCCCATAGTCTTGTGTAAAAAGGTATTCCTAATATTATTTTTTCTGGTTTTACTGCTTCTTGGCCAATAAACTTTTCTATATTTGCCTTAACCCAGTCGTAGCCAGCATTTGTGCCTGGCTTTGTTGAAGATGTACCG
>CALXSA010000027.1 GCA_944390995.1 uncultured Clostridia bacterium | reverse complement strand
AACTAAAAATCGAGGCTGAAAAACACTGAAAATACTGAGATTTTTTTGAAAGACTTTCACTCCTCATAACCCGAAGGCGCAAGCCTCTAGCATGCGAAACATATAATGTAATTGGATAAGTAATTTTACGAGCTAAAAGAGTTGCTCAAAATATATTTATTATACATTTAAACCATGATATAATTACAAAAAATGAAAAGGAGGCCAGGCAGAGAAAAGTCATGAGAGTATTAACTATAAAACAGCCTTGGGCGACGTTAATAATCCAAGGTTATAAAAGATTTGAATTATAAAATAAATTGTTGGACTTTTATCATACCGATTCTTTGTGGTTTGTAGTATTTAACTGCTTGTCACAAACAACCATAAGGAGCAGCTCAAGTAGCTGTCTCCTCATACTCTATACCTTGCCACAGATCCCTTTCTCGTAGGAGCTTATCTAGCCCATTAATAATCCACTTCTTGTGGAGGTTCCAGTCGGGGGCGACAAGCAAATCCTTTGGTGCATCACCAGACACCCTATGAATGACAACGTCGGGGTTTATGTGTGTTAAAATGTATGCGCAACTATTCAAGTAGTCGTCAAGTTTCAAAGGTGTATACTTGCCTTCGTCATACATTTCTGCTAATTTGGTGTTTTTTACAATGTAGCAAGAGTGAATTTTAATCCCTTGTGTGTTGTGCTTGTTTAAAAATTTAACAGTGTTTTGTATATCTTTCTCATTTTCGTTTGGAAGGCCTACCATAACATGCGTGACCACGTCAACATTGTATTTATTAAGAATGTCTACAGCCTTGGTGAAGTCCGCATTAGTATAGCACCTATTAATAATCTTACCTGTTTTTTCATTTGCTGTTTGTAGTCCCAGTTCAACAGAGACATAGTATTTATCTGCATAACTTTTTAACAATTCGGCGATATTCTCATCAATGCAGTCGGGCCTGGTTGCGACGGATAAACCAACTATCCTGTTATCAATTAGTGCTGCATCATATTTCCTTTTTAGGTTTTCTAAAGTGTCATATGTATTTGTAAAATTCTGGAAATATGCTATGAATTTATTGGCTCTTTCAGCTTTATAGCTTTTAAAGTGGTTTTTGACTTGCGCTGAAATGGAATTGAAAGTATTATTATCTGCTATGCTTGAGGCAGAATTTGTAAGTGCCGTATTATGGCAGAAGTTTTGGCCATTACTACATTTTATAAATTTAATATGCTCACCAGAACCATTTTCACTACAAAAAATGCATCCGCCATAGCCTTTTGTTCCGTCTCTATTTGGACATGTAAAGCCACCATCGATGCATATTTTCAAAGTCCTTTCTCCGAATTTCTCTTTTAAATATTTATTTAAATGTTTGTATCTTTCTAAATCTTCCATGGAGTTATTATAGCAGAAAAAAGAACAATAATAAACATATTGGTAAAAAATGTTGTAAAAAGGGAATGATTATGATATTATTATTTCACAAGAAGATATAAAGTATGGGGGTTTTAGTATTGCATTATTTTAGATAGTAATTAGGCCCCAAAAAATCATACCAAATTCAACCAAAACCCTTGACAAGCAAGTACCAAATATTATAAAATACTATAATATAGGAGTTTTATCGGGCGACAAGGTAAAACTAGCAAACTCTTACAAAAAAATAAGGAAAGATGGACTGGGGAAAGTACTATTTCAGGAGTGAAATCTAAGCCTTGAAGGGAATGAGAGTTAAAATAAAAACGTTAATTAGAGTGAATAAATTATAACAAATAAACAGAAGAAGGTTAGTTGGTAGTAAAAATGCCAGCCTGCCTTTTTGTTGTCGTTTTAAATCTGTTATGTAAATTTAATAAGGAGAGGAATTGCCTGGGTATTATTTACGGAAATAAAGGTTTGGGGAGCAGTAGACCTATGAAAACTGTATACATAATATCAAGCGCGAGAGGGACTCCTTTGCAAATTATATATATTTTAATTCTGCTTAATCTTTTATAGGGGTGAGTTTTTTGGTAAAAGAAATCAAACACGAAAAATGTTCTCGTAAGACTTTTGCAAAAATAGGCGATTCAATCGAAATGCCAAATCTTATTAAGGTCCAAAAGGACTCATACGACTGGTTCGTAAAAGAAGGACTAGGAGAAATTCTAAGGGATATATCTCCAATAGTTGATTATTCAGGAAATTTAATTCTAGAATTTTTAGACTACTACATGGAAGAAAAAACAAAATACACAGTAGAAGAAGCTAAAGAAAGAGATGCTACATATTCTACAAGATTGCATGTGAGAGTTAGGCTTATTAATCGTGAGACTGGTGAAATTAAAGAGCAAGAAATCTATCTTGGCGATTTCCCACTTATGACGGATAGTGGTACTTTCATAATCAATGGTGCTGAGAGAGTTGTAGTAAGTCAGTTGGTGCGCTCACCAGGCTGTTATTATGATTCAAGCTACGATAAAACAGGAAAAAAGGTGTATACATCTACTGTAATGCCTTTAAGAGGTGCTTGGATAGAGTATGAAACAGATGCAAACGATGTATTCTGGGCAAGGGTAGATAGGACAAGAAAGATTCCTGTATCATGCTTGTTGCGTGCAATCGGTGTGGTAACGGATGAACAGATTAAAGAATTATTTGGTGAAGAACCAAAGATTTTAGCAACAATTCAAAAAGATATTATTAAAACAAACGAAGATGCTTTAATAGAAATTTACAAGAAGTTAAGACCAGGAGAACTTCCTACAGTTGATGCTGCTAGAAATTTATTTAACAACATGTTTTTTGACCCAAGAAGATATGACTTGGCAAGAGTAGGAAGATATAAATTCAATCAAAAACTAGGTTTAGCATCAAGGATTGCAGGTAAGGTTGCATTTGATACAATAATTGATCCGGAAACAGGAGAAGTACTTGTTGAGAAAGACACTATAATTTCAGAAGAAGTTGCTGAAAATATACAAAATGCAGGTATTAATATCGTTGATGTAAAACTAGAGGATAGAAAGATAAGAGTTATAGGAAATGGAACAGTAAATATCCACAAATACTTGCCAAATGTTGATGTTAGCGATTTACATATAAAAGAATATGTAAATTATAATGTACTTAAATCAATAATAGACAATACTGAAGAAAGCGAATTACATGATGCAATAAAGGAAAGATATGATGAGTTAATTCCAAAACATATTACAACAGAGGATATCATTGCATCAATAAGTTATATACTTAACCTAGACAATGGATTAGGCAAAATTGATGATATAGACCACTTAGGCAATAGGCGTATAAGATGTGTTGGAGAGCTTTTACAAAACCAATTCAGAATTGGTTTAACAAGACTTGAAAGAGTTGTTCGTGAGAGAATGACAATTCAAGATTTGGATGTAATAACTCCACAAACATTGATTAACACAAAACCAATATCTTCATCAATTAGAGAATTCTTTGGAAGCTCACAATTGTCACAATTCATGGACCAAACAAACCCACTTTCTGAGCTTACACATAAAAGAAGAATTTCAGCATTAGGACCTGGAGGTCTTTCAAGAGAGAGAGCAGGTTTCGAGGTTAGAGATATCCACTATACTCACTATGGTAGACTATGCCCAATAGAGTCACCAGAAGGACCTAACGTTGGACTTATTTCAGCGCTTTCATCATTTGCAATTATCAATGAATATGGGTTCGTGGAAACTCCATATAGAAAAGTTGACCATAAGACAGGTAAGGTTACAGATGAAGTTGTGTACATGTCTGCTGATGAAGAAGATAGATACATAATTGCTCAAGCATCTGAGCCACTTGATAAAAATGGCAAATTTGTAAATGATAGAATTAAAGTTAGAATGAGAGAAGAAATCACAATGGTAGATAAGTCACAAGTTGACTTTGTGGACGTTTCACCAAAACAGCTCGTTTCTGTTGCTGCTGCGATGATTCCTTTCGTAGAGCACGATGACGCAAAACGTTCGCTAATGGGTGCTAACATGCAACGTCAAGCAGTTCCACTTCTAATGCCTGAAACACCAATAGTTGGAACAGGTATTGAGTACAGAGCAGCAAAAGATTCTGGAATTACAGTTGTAGCTAAGAATGATGGTGTTGTAGAGAAAGTTACTGGTGACGAGATAACAGTAAGAAACAAAAAGGATGGTTTAGATGTATACAAACTTAGAAAGTTCAAGAGAACAAATGGTGGTACATGTATAAACCAAAGACCAGTAGTTTCAAGAGGAGAAAAGGTTAAAGAAGGAGAGCTTCTTGCAGATGGACCATCAACAAAAAACGGAGAGATGGCTCTTGGTAGAAATGTTTTAATAGCATTTACTACTTGGGAAGGTTATAACTACGAGGATGCTGTATTAATTAGCGAAAGACTTGTTAAAGAAGATGTATACACATCAATTCACATTGAAGAATATGATTGCGAATGCCGTGATACAAAGCTAGGTCCAGAGGAAATTACAAGAGACATACCAAATGTTGGTGATGATGTATTAAAAGACCTAGATGAAAACGGAGTTATAAGAATTGGTGCAGAAGTAAGACCAGGGGATATATTAGTAGGAAAGGTTACTCCAAAGGGAGAAACAGAGCTTACAGCAGAGGAAAGATTACTTCGTGCAATATTTGGAGAAAAAGCAAGAGAAGTTAGAGATACATCACTTCGTGTACCACATGGAGAAGCAGGTACAATAGTAGATGTTAAGATATTTACTAGAGAAAATTCAGATGAATTAGGACCTGGTGTAAATCAAGTAATTCGTTGCTATATAGCTCAAAAGAGAAAAATATCAGTTGGAGATAAAATGGCTGGACGTCATGGTAACAAAGGTGTTATTTCAAGAATATTACCAGAAGAAGATATGCCATTTATGCCAGATGGTACTCCAGTAGATATAGTATTAAACCCACTTGGTGTTCCTTCTCGTATGAACTTGGGTCAGGTTTTAGAGGTTCACCTAGGAATGGCAGCAAAACTATTAGGGTGGAAAGTTGCAACACCAGTATTCGATGGTGCAACAGACGAAGAAATCAGAGAAATGTTTAGAAAGGCAAATTACTCAGAAGATGGAAAAACAACTCTTTATGACGGAAGAACAGGAGAGCCATTTGACCATCCAGTAACAGTTGGTGTTATGTACATGTTAAAACTACACCACTTAGTAGACGACAAAATCCATGCTCGTTCAACTGGACCATACTCACTAGTTACACAACAACCACTTGGTGGTAAAGCACAATTCGGTGGACAGCGTTTTGGAGAGATGGAAGTTTGGGCATTAGAGGCTTATGGTGCAGCATACACATTACAAGAAATGCTTACTGTAAAATCTGATGATACGATAGGCCGTGTTAAGACATATGAGGCAATTGTAAAAGGCGAAAATGTTCCAGAGCCAGGAGTTCCAGAAGGTTTCAAAGTATTAATCAAAGAACTTCAAGCATTAGGCCTAGACATGAGATTACTTTCACCAGATAACGAAGAATTAGAGCTAAAGGAAAACATTGATGACGGAATAGACTTCAACATAGATGATAAAAAAGCAGGAAGCGATGTCCTAGACTTAAATGATTTAAGCAGCGGTTTCGAAGAAGAAGCAGTTTTGGCAGATGAGGACGAAGAAGATGAGGAAGGCTTATTTGAAGAATTTGCTGATGAGGAGATTGAGCTTGCTGATACGGATTTGGGGAAGGATAATGTGCTTAATGACGAGGACGTTGTAGAGTAGTGAACGAACAAAGACGTTTTTTAACTGAATAGCTTTTGAGAGGGTTTGGGAGCTGACCGAAGGGAATTGCACAGCGGTGGATAGCTTTCAAACCGCTCGAGAAGGCACGAGAAATAATTTTAAGGGGGCTAAACCGCGTGGACGAATTAAATATTTTTGATAAAATTAAAATAGGTATAGCATCAGATGAGAAAATAAGAGAATGGTCAAAAGGCGAAGTTAAAAAGCCAGAGACTATAAACTACAGAACATTAAAGCCAGAAAGAGATGGTTTGTTCTGTGAGAGAATATTTGGACCTACAAAGGACTGGGAATGTCATTGTGGTAAGTATAAAAGAGTTAGATATAAAGGCATTGTCTGCGATAGATGCGGTGTTGAAGTAACTAAGTCTAAAGTTAGACGTGAGAGAATGGGACATATTGAACTTGCGGCACCAGTGGCACATATTTGGTATTTTAAAGGAATACCAAGTAGAATTGGACTTATGCTAGATGTTTCTCCAAGAAGCCTAGAGAGAGTTATATATTTTGCTTCATATATTGTTACAGATAAGGGAGATACTGGGCTTACAAAGGCACAAGTTTTATCTGAGAGAGAATATCACGAAGCGGTTGAAAAATATGGTAAAGGTTCTTTCAAGGCTGAAATGGGTGCTGAGGCAATTAAGAAATTGCTAGAGGAAATTGATGTTGATAAGCTAGCAAATAGCTTAAGAAAAGAACTAGAAAAGGCTAGTGAGCAAAAAAAGGCAAAGCTTATTAAAAGGCTTGATACTGTAGAGTCATTCAAATTATCTGGAAATAGACCTGAGTGGATGATTATGAGCGTAATTCCAGTTATTCCACCAGATTTAAGACCAATGGTTCAATTAGATGGTGGTAGATTTGCTACATCAGACTTAAATGACTTATACAGAAGGGTAATTAATAGAAATAACAGATTAAAAAGATTACTTGAATTAGGTGCGCCAGAGATAATTGTAAGAAACGAAAAGAGAATGTTACAAGAGTCTGTAGATGCACTAATTGATAATGGAAGACGTGGAAGACCTGTAACAGGTGCTGGAAACAGACCACTTAAATCATTATCAGACTTATTAAAAGGAAAGCAAGGTAGATTTAGACAAAACCTACTTGGAAAACGTGTTGACTATTCTGGACGTTCAGTTATAGTTGTTGGACCAGAGCTTAAAATTTATCAATGCGGTCTTCCAAAAGAAATGGCTGTTGAATTATTCAAACCATTTGTTATGAGAGAGTTAGTAGGACGTGGAATTGCGCATAATATTAAAAATGCAAAGAGAATGGTTGAAAGATTGCGTCCTGAGGTATGGGACATTTTGGAGGAGGTTATAAAAGACCACCCTGTAATGTTAAACCGTGCTCCTACACTACATAGACTTGGTATTCAAGCATTCGAACCAGTCTTGGTTGAAGGTAGAGCAATAAAGCTTCATCCATTAGTTTGTACAGCGTTCAATGCTGACTTCGACGGTGACCAAATGGCTATTCACTTACCATTATCACCAGAGGCTCAATCAGAGGCAAGATATTTAATGCTTTCTGTAAACAACCTTTTGAAACCACAAGATGGTAAGCCAGTTACAGTACCTACACAAGATATGATACTTGGTGCATACTATTTGACAATGGAAGTAGAAGGAGAGCCAGGAGAAGGTGGATATTATTCTTCACCAGAAGAAGCTATAATGGCTAACTTCAATAACGACTTGGGAATGCATGCAATGGTTAATGTAAAAATTACAAAGACTATTGATGGAGAAGAAAAGAGCAGATTTGTTAAAACAACAGTTGGTAGATTAATATACAATGAGGGTATACCACAAGACTTAGGTTTTGTAGATAGGGAAAACCCAGAGACAATGTTTGAACCTGAATTGAATTTCACAGTAATGAAAAAGAATTTAGGAAAGATAATTGCAAAATGTATAAACAAACATGGTTTAAGCAAAACTGCTGAGCTTCTAGATTACATCAAAGCAACAGGATACAAATATTCTACAACAGCTGGTATTACAGTATCTGTTGATGATGTTAAGGTGCCACCTGCTAAAAAGCAAATATTGGCTGATGCACAGGCACAGGTAGATAATGTTACAAAACAATATAGACGTGGTTTAATAACAGATGCAGAAAGATATAATTCTGTAATCAAAATATGGGAAGATGCAACAGACAAAGTTACAGATGCAATGAAAGATAACTTTGAAAAAATGAACCCAGTATACATGATGTCAGAATCAGGAGCCAGAGGTAACATGAACCAGTTAAGACAAATTGCTGGTATGCGTGGACTTATGGCATCTACAACAGGTAAAACAGTTGAGATACCTATTACATCTTCATTCAGAGAGGGTCTAGACCCACTAGAGTACTTCATTTCTGCCCATGGTGCTAGAAAAGGTTTGGCAGATACAGCTTTAAGAACAGCAGACTCTGGATACTTAACAAGAAGACTTGTTGACGTATCTCAAGATATAATTGTTAGAGAGCATGACTGCGGTACAACACATGGAATTGAAGTATCTGATATTAAAGATGGAAATCAAGTGGTTGAGAAGATGGAAGAAAGATTACTTGGTAGATATCCACTAGAAGACATCTACAATCCACAAACAAAAGAACTAATTGTGGATAAAGAGACATTAATTACTGAAAATATTGCAGATGAAATAGTAGCGGCAGGAATTACAAGTGTTAAAGTACGTTCAGTACTTGAATGTAGAACAAAACATGGTGTATGTGCTAAATGTTATGGAATGGGCTTGGCAACTCGTGAAGAAGTAAATATAGGAGAATCAGTTGGAATAATAGCAGCACAATCAATTGGTGAGCCTGGTACACAGCTTACAATGAGAACTATCCACTCTGGCGGTGTTGCAGGTGTTGCAGATATTACACAGGGTCTTCCTAGAGTTGAGGAGCTTTTCGAAGCTCGTAAACCAAAGGGATTAGCTATAATCTCAGAAATAGATGGAAAGATTAGCATTTCAGATGACAAGAATAGAAAAGAAGTTACTGTTAAAGGTAAAGACGACGCTAAGACATATACAATACCATTTGGTTCTAAACTTCGTGTAAGAGAAGGAGACGAAGTAAAAGCAGGAGCTCCTATTACAGAAGGTTCAATAAACCCAAATGAAATCTTGGCAATCAATGGACCAGATGGAGTTTACCTATACTTAGTACAAGAAGTACAAAAAGTATATAGAAACCAAGGTGTTGATATCAACGACAAGCACGTTGAAGTTATAGCAAGACAAATGCTTAAGAAAGTAAGAGTAGAAGACAATGGAGACACACCACTATTTGCAGGTTCACTTGTAGATGTATACGAAGTAGAGGATGCAAACAAAAAGGCCGTAGAAGAAGGCGGAAGACCAGCAACATACAAACGTGTTCTACTTGGAATTACAAAAGCATCACTTGCTACAGAAAGCTTCTTGTCAGCAGCATCATTCCAAGAGACAACAAGAGTGCTTACAGAAGCGGCAGTAAAAGGTAAAGTTGACGAATTGATTGGTCTAAAAGAAAATGTTATTATAGGTAAATTAATTCCAGCCGGAACCGGAATGCCAGCATACAAGAACATTCATATCAATACAGAAAAGCAGGAAGATGCTGAAGAAACAGCAGCAAAATAAGAAAATAAGCCCGGGAGAAAACTAACTCCCGGGTTTTTGCAATAAGCACAAAAACTTTTTCGTTTTGGGGACAGGTCTCACAGCGAAAAAAATTTCGTTTTGGGGACAGGTCTCATAACGAAACAACTTTACGTCAACTTGACAAAGACACTATAAATATAGTACAATATACTATGTTTTAAAGGTTTAAAAATGGAGGTTTTTTATGAACCACAACAAAAAGTTATTACAAAAAATAGTATCTAAAACAAAGATATATTTAGCAATAATAGCTTTACTTTTAATCGTTATCTGTATATACAACCCAGTGTTTATTGCACCGGCAGCGATTATTTATATATTATTAATAATGTATGCATATTGGACGAATAACAAAGGGCAGGAGGAGCTTACAGAGCACATAAAAAATTTGACTTTTAGTGTGGATAGAGTGGCAAAAGTTGCTTTGGTGAATTCGCCATTTCCATTGGTAATAGCTGAAACAAATGGAAATTTAATTTTTAGAAATACTAAGTTTAATCAAGAATTTGCAAACATTGATATAAATAATTATCTTACTAAAATTATAAATGATGTAAAGGCACAGATAAAAAACAATGATAAAAAAGAGAAGATATATGACGAAATAACGATTGATAAGAAGACATATAAATTGTATGGCGACTATATGCCGCTTAAAGATGAGTATGTTATTACAATATATTTTGTTGATAATACTAAGCTAACAGAGCTTGAGACTATGTTTGACAATAGGGATATGTATATAGGCCTAATTATGATTGACAATTATGAGGAAATTATACAAAGAATACCTGATGACGAGAGACCGCAGCTTATGGCTGAGATTGAGAAAACTTTGTACGATTGGGCGATGGAGTTTAAGGGGCTAATTTTGAAGTCAGAGAGAGAGACTTTTGTATGCATTTTCGAGAAACAGTACATCAAGGAAATTGAAGAAGGCAAGTTTGATATTTTAGATACAATAAAAGATTTGCAGCCTTCAGATAAGATGCAATTTACTTTGAGTATTGCTATTTCTAATGAGGGAGCAACGAATATAGAGAGATATAAGACTGCACAGGCGGCGCTAGATATAGTTCTAGGACGTGGTGGCGACCAAGCAGTAATTTACGATAATGCCAAATATACATTTTTTGGAGGCAGAACTCAAGAGCTAGAAAAGAGGACTAAGGTCAAAGCAAGAATTATATCACATGCTTTGGAAGGAATGATAGCTGAGGCTAGCAGAGTAATGATTATGGGGCATACAAATGCAGACATGGACTGTATTGGGGCCAGCATGGGCATATATAGGCTTGCGAGAACCTTGGACAAAGAGGCGAATATTGTATTAAACCCGAAGGGAGAAAATTTGGCTGTATTTCTAGAGGAATTAAAGTCGAACCCAGAATACGAGAATATTATTCTAGAACCGCAGAAAGCAATTTCAGAGGCCGACGAGGATACTTTGTTAGTTGTAGTGGATACAAATAAGAAGAATTATATAGAGTCGTTTGAGTTGTTAAGCAAAGTGAAGAAAATTGTTGTTGTAGACCATCACAGAAGGAGCCCAGACTATATTGAGAATGCGACTTTAACATTTCATGAGGTGTATGCTTCGTCTGCATCAGAGCTTGTAACAGAGCTTGTGGAGTATGCGCAGAGTGAGCCAAAACTTACAAACCTAGAGGCAGAGGCGTTATATGCAGGAATTATGATGGATACAAAAACATTTACATTTAAAACTGGAGTTAGGACTTTTGAGGCGGCTGCATATTTAAGAAAATGTGGAGTAGATATTATTAAGGTAAAAAAGTGGTTCCAAAGCGACTTGGAGACATACAATAAAATTTCGAATATTATCGGGAAAGCAGAGCTTGTGTATGACACAATTGCAATTTCAATATATGATGAGGAAGACAAGGATGCAAATGTTGTGTGCGCGAAAGCAGCAGACGAATTGCTTACAATTAGTAATATAACTGCTTCATTCGTAATAGGTAAAATACCGGATAAGGTTTGCATTAGCGGTCGTTCAATAGGAGATATAAATGTTCAGGTAATACTAGAAAAACTTGGCGGTGGTGGTCACATTACTTTAGCAGGAGCTCAGGTTGAGGGTATGGACATTTATGAAGTTAAGCAAGAGTTAATAAATAGAATAAATGAGTATTTTAGCGAAATTAATTGAAAGTAGGTGCAATATGAAAGTTATTTTGTTGGACAATATAAAAGGGGTTGGAAAAAAGGACGAAATTATTAATGCTGCTGATGGCTATGCAAGAAATTTTTTGTTTCCAAAGAAACTTGCAGTTGAGGCAAATGCGGAGAATATGAGCAAGCTTAATAATAAAAAAGAGGCAGCAAGCTACAAGAAGGACGTGAAAAAGCAGGCGGCTGAAGAACTTGCTAAAAAAATAAAAGGAATTATGCTTAAGATTAAAGTTAAAGCAGGAGAGAATGGAAAAATTTTTGGAGGGGTAACTTCGAAGGAAATTTCCGACAATCTAAAAGCACAGTATAATTTTAATATTGATAAAAAGAAAATTGAGCTAAAAGATACAATAAAGACTTTGGGTAGTTTTAATGTGCCAATAAAGTTGTTTGAAGGAGTAGTTGCGCAGCTCAAGGTTGAAGTTATTAGTGAGTAAATGTTACAGGATAATGGTTATTAAAATATGTCTGTCCTGCGCGGACTTTAAGTGAATATAACCATTATCCTGTACTGAAAGCAAATTTAGAGCGAAGGAAGGTAAAGAAGCGAATGGAGCTAGGAAAGGTACCACCAAATGACACAGAAGCAGAGCAAGCTGTAATTCGGCAGTATGCTTACTGACAAAGATGCAGTTATTGCAGCCATTGAAGTACTTAAGGAGGAAGATTTCTATAGAGAAGATAATAGAATTATTTTTTCTGCTTTAATGAATTTGTACAATAGAAGTGAACCGATTGATATTATTACATTAAAGTCAGAGCTATCGTCAATGGGCAAGTTAGAGGCTGTAGGTGGTTTGGAATATATTGCGGGACTTCCAGACTTAGTTCCAACCACATCAAATGTTGAGCAATATATAAAAATTGTTGAGGAAAAGTCTATACTAAGAAATCTAATTAAAACTGCAAATGATATAATAACTCTTGGGTATGACCCAACGCAAGAGGTTGAGAGCATAATCGATAACTCAGAAAAGAAAATTTTTGAGGTGATGCAGAAGAAAAACCAAAAGGGTTACAGCTCTATAAAAGATATACTTGTTGATACTTTTACAGAATTAGAGCAATTATACAATAGAAAGCAACACGTAACTGGTGTGCCAACTGGGTTTGTTGACTTAGATTATAGGACAGCAGGACTTCATAAATCAGACCTAATACTAGTTGCGGCAAGGCCTGCAATGGGTAAGTCTGCATTTGCATTAAACATTGCAACAAATGCAGCTGTGAGGGCAAATACACCTGTAGCAATATTTAGTTTAGAGATGTCAAAAGAACAGATGGTAAACAGAATTCTATGTTCAGAGGCAATGGTTGATAGCAACAAGGTAAGAACTGGAACACTTGAAGATGAAGATTGGGCAAAGCTAGCAGAGGCATCAGGAGTTCTTTCTGAGTCTCAGATTTATATTGATGACACACCTGGTATTTCTATAATGGAAATTCGTGCAAAGTGCAGAAAGATGAAACTTGAAAAAAATATTGGCTTAGTTGTTATAGATTATTTGCAATTAGTGCAGGGAAGTGGAAAAAGAGGCTCAAGTCGTGAGCAGGAAATTGCGGAAATTAGCCGTTCGCTTAAGATACTAGCAAAGGAGATTGAAGTTCCGGTAATTGCTTTGTCGCAGCTATCTAGAGCGCCAGAACAAAGACCAGACCATAGACCAATGCTTTCTGACCTTCGTGAATCTGGTTCAATAGAGCAGGATGCAGATATTGTAATGTTCTTATATAGAGATGACTATTACAACGAGGATAGTGAAAAGAAGAATATTGCAGAGGTAATACTTGCAAAGCACAGGGCTGGTTCAACAGGTACAGTTGAGTTATTGTGGCTTGGAAATTACACAAAATTTGCTAATATTGATAAATATAGAGATTAGAATTTCGTTTTTGGGACAGGTCTATTGGGCGGAACACAAAAAGGACTCCTTATTCTAGGAGCCCTTTTTGGTGGGTAGGATAGAATGTGCTTATGTTTTCCACTCAAAGAATGTCGGTAAAAAAGTCCTTTTTATCAAAGTATTCTTTTACCAGATTGAGAAAACTCGTCCAATTCCAGCCATAGGCTCCAGCAAGAAGCCGTGCAGGGCATTCTTTGCCACTCCAAAACTTATGAGGAACTACATGTTCCAAAGGAATATTCCACATATCCATCAGACTAGCTGCAAGCTTTGCCTGATTGTTGATTGCCTTGTCAAAATCAATATTGATGTTGACGAGACGTTCAATAGCGATTGAAGAATTGCCTTCATAAGTTCCTGAATGTGCTGTCCGCACATTGGTCGGAAGGTACTGAACCACTTGGTCATCTCCACAGAGGAAATGGAAAGCGATTCTTGGGTCGCGTTCTCTCAATTCCGGATGCTCCAGGAGATTAGTATAGTAGTCAATCGTCCGGTTGGCAGGAGCTTTTTCAACGCCTATAGAAGTCTCATGAATGGTAATGAATGTGGGCGTATTAATTCCGGTCTTGTCTTTGGTGGAAAGGTAGCATTCTTTCCGTTGCAAAATGTGTCTAGTAATCTTCATGGTGAAACCCCTCTTTGGTAAAAATTTAGCATATAGCTATAACTTAATTATAACAATATCAACAGATTATGTCAAATTCTTGTAAAATGGTGGGAATTATGCTATTATTAAAAAGATGTGTAATGAGCCAATAAATTAAACAGTTAAGTCTGTGCAGTATGAAAGAGATGGGCTTAAAAAAGAGAATAGGAAGGAGAACACTAACTGTGTTTGAGGATGAAGTATTAGAAACAATAAAAAAATACAAAATGATAGAAAATGGAGACAAAGTTGTAATTGGAGTTTCTGGTGGACCAGATTCAATGTCTTTGCTAAACTGCCTATATTCATTAAAGGATAAGCTTAAAATTGAAATATATGTTGCGCATATTAACCATATGATAAGGGCGGAGGCTGATGAGGAGACCGAGTATGTGAAAGAGTTTTGCAATAGAAAAGGTATAGAGTTTTTTTGCAAAAAAATAGATGTTGAGAAAGAAGCGAAGGTTTTGAAAATTGGGACAGAAGAAGCCGGCAGAAATATTAGATACGAGTTTTTTGAAGAAGTGGCGAAAGAGACTAAGGCAAATAAAATTGCAACTGCGCATAACAGCAATGATAATGCGGAAACAGTACTTATGAATTTGCTTAGAGGCACCTCTGTTTCAGGACTAAAAGGAATTGAAAAAGTAAGGGATGGAAAGTTTATTAGACCAATTATAGAGCGCTCAAGGCAGGAAGTAGAGGAGTACTGTACGAAGGAGAATTTAAACCCAAAATATGATAAGTCAAATGCAGAGAATATATACACTAGGAATAAAGTTAGAAATTTGCTAATTCCATTTATTCAAAAAGAATTTAACCCAAATATTTTGGAAGGAATAAATAGACTATCAAACTTGGCAGCAAACCAAGAAAGGTTTATAGATAACATTGTTCAAAAAAAGTATGAGGAAATATTAATTGAAGAAAAAAATATAGGTTTAAAAAACGAAGAAAAAGGGAATAATTCTAATGAGAAGATTGATAAAAAAAGTAATAATTTTAATCTAGATAATTATAATGGAAGCAATGATAAATTAGTAATTCTCGACCTAAAAAAATTTAACATGCTGGACGAGGTAGTTAGGTCAAGAGTAATTTTACATGCAATAGCTAAGGTTTATGGAAAGACCAGCGGAATAGAGAAGGTGCATGTTGACGATATACTTAGGCTATGCAGCAATAATATTGGGAATAAGTTTTTGATGCCAAAGAAGGGGCTTTATGTGAAAGTAAATAAGGGTAAGATTTTTTGTAAAAAAGCCTTGCAATAACTTAAGTTATGTGGTATAGTTCAAAGGTAAATTCTTAAAAAACAAAAGGAGGAATTTTAGATTTGAAAAGTGGTATAAAAACATTAGCCATGTGGCTTATTATAGGTATAATTTTTGTTGTACTTTTAACATCTATTTTGGACAATGACAGCAATAAGCTAGCATATTCAGAGTTGTTAGGAGAGATAGAAGCGGGAAATGTATCAGAGATGGAGCTTTCAGCAGATGGAACAACTGCGACTGTTAAGCTTAAAGATGAGAATTTTGAAAAGCAAGTAAATATTCCTAGCATAGATAATTTGATGGATAATTTACAGGAGAGCATGACGGCGGGTAGCATTACAGTTACAGAGGCATCTGAATCAATTTGGGTATTTATCTTAAGCCTTCTAACACCATTTGGAATATTGATTATTTTCTTAATATTCTGGTTCTTGTTTATGAGTGGAGCTCAAGGAAATGGTGGAGGAAACAAGACTATGTCCTTTGGCAAGAGTAGGGCAAGAATGATGAGCCCAGCAGATAAAAACAAAGTAACATTTGATGATGTTGCAGGTGTTGATGAGGAGAAGGAAGAACTTGAGGAAATTGTAGAGTTCTTGAAGAACCCAAAGAAATTTACAGATATGGGTGCGAGAATTCCTAAAGGTGTGCTTCTTGTTGGTCAGCCTGGTACTGGTAAAACATTGCTAGCAAAAGCGGTTGCAGGAGAAGCAGGAGTTCCATTCTTCATAATAAGTGGTTCTGACTTCGTAGAAATGTTTGTTGGTGTTGGTGCATCAAGAGTAAGAGATTTGTTTGATGAGGCTAAGAAGAAAGCACCTTGTATAATCTTTATAGACGAGATTGATGCTGTTGGACGTCAAAGAGGTGCAGGCCTTGGTGGCGGACATGATGAAAGAGAGCAAACACTTAACCAATTATTGGTAGAGATGGATGGTTTCTCAGCTAATGAGGGAGTTATAGTGCTTGCAGCAACTAACAGACCAGATGTATTAGATAAGGCTTTATTAAGACCTGGAAGGTTTGATAGACAGATTGTTGTATCAAGCCCAGATGTTAAAGCAAGAGAACAAATACTAGAGGTTCATAGTAGAAAGAAAAAATTGGCTATAGATGTTGACCTAAAAACAATTGCGAAAAATACATCAGGTTTCTCAGGAGCTGACTTGGAGAATGTTTTGAATGAAGCAGCACTACTTGCAGCAAGAAGAAACTTAAGAGAGATAGGAATGCAAGAAATAGAAGATGCTATGGTTAAAGTAACTATGGGACCTGAAAAGAGAACTAGAGTTAGAAGCGACAAAGAGCAAAAATTGGTTGCGTACCATGAAGCAGGTCACGCAGTTGTAAGTAGGTTTCTACCTACACAAGACCCAGTACATCAAATTTCTATAGTGCCTAGAGGTATGGCAGGCGGCTATACAATGTATAGACCAACTGAAGATAAATCATTTATGTCTAGGACAGAAATGGTAGAAAATATTGTTTCACTACTTGGCGGTAGAGTGGCAGAAAAATTGATATTAGATGATATTTCAACAGGTGCAAGCAACGATATTGAAAGAGCTACAAAGATTGCTAGAGCCATGGTTACAAAATATGGTATGAGCGAAAGAGTTGGAACAATTACACTTGGTCAAAACCAAGAAGAAGTATTTTTAGGCAGAGATTTTGCACAATCTAAAGAATATTCTGAGGAAACAGCAGGAATAATTGACGAAGAAGTAAAGAGTATTATAGATTTCGCATATCAAAAGGCAGAGACAATATTAAAAGAGCATATAGATAAACTTCATAGAGTAGCTGGAGTTCTTCTTGAGAAAGAAAAAATTGATGGAGAAGAATTCGACACAATCTTTAATGAGCAAAACTAAAACAAAACTCCACTGGAAAGAAATTTCCGGTGGGATTTTATCTAGGGCTTTTTTATCATGTATCTTTTTATGCTCTACAAATTCCTCTGGATATAGCTTGGGATATTCGCCATTATAAAAAGTAACAACAAAATCCTCATAATATCATATTTTAGCTATTTCTTCTATATTTATTATACTTTTTTTAGAATTTCTTGTACTACATATCCTTTTTTAGCATACATGCATAAGGTTACAGGGTAATGGTTACATATAACCATTATCCTGTAAAAAAAAAATATTACAAAAATATTACAATGGTCAACTGTAAAAGTAAATTCTATTTGGAAAAAGTAACTTCTAATTACCGAGAAAAAGCTATTTAAAAGCACAAA
>CALXSA010000026.1 GCA_944390995.1 uncultured Clostridia bacterium | reverse complement strand
ATTATTATGGACGGCAATAGAAGATGGGCCAAGGAAAAGGGGCTAGCAACACAGCTTGGACATAAAGCAGGAGCTGAGACATTGGAGAAAATTGCTGCATATGCAAATGACATAGGTCTTAAATATTTAACTGTATATGCTTTCTCAACAGAAAACTGGAAAAGAACAGAAGAAGAAGTTGGGGCTTTAATGCTGTTGCTAGAAAATTATTTAGACAAATTTTTGGATAAAGAAAGCTTAAGAAACATTAGAATCAGAGTGTTAGGAGATGTTGAATCTCTAAGCGATAATTTAAAACAAAGTATTTATAAAATTATAGAAAAGTCCAAAAATAACACTGGACTTACATTAAATATTGCCTTCAATTATGGTGGCAGAAGTGAAATTGTAAGAGCTGTAAAAAATATTGCCGAAAAAGTTAAGAATGGTGAAATTAATTCTGATGATATAACAGAAGATATGATTTCGAATAACCTTTACACAGCAGGCGAGCCTGAGCCAGACCTTCTAATTAGACCTGGAGGGGAACTTAGAGTTAGCAACTTTTTACTATGGCAATTAGCGTATACTGAGTTTTTATTTATTGATAAGTACTGGCCTGATTTTTCAGAAGAAGATTTATTAAATGCAATAGAAATATTCGAAAGAAGAAATAGAAAATTTGGAGCAAAATAAACGTGAAAGGACAAAAAAATGGACATTAAGAAAATTATATCTGGAGTAATTTTATTTCCGCTATTTGCACTAATACTTATATTTGGCAATAAATATGTTGTTGATGTTTTTATAAGTATTGTAGCAATAATGGGCTTACATGAGTTTTACAAAGCCTTTAAAGGAAAAGCAAGCCCTATACAGTGGCCTGGCTATATTACAGCAGGGCTTATCTGTTTCATACATTTAATTCCGGGAGAATATGTACTTCCTGCAATTACCTTAATTATTCTTTTAAATTTGCTAGTACTTTTTAGCGAAGTAGTTATAAAAGGCATGAAAAAGAATATTGTTGATATTACAATATCACTATTTGGTGTGTGCTATGTGGTATTTTGCTTGATGTTTGCACCACTTATTAGGGATAGCATAGAAGACGGCAGAATACTAATTTGGTATGTTTTCTTCATAGCATGGGGAACAGACATATTTGCTTATTTAATAGGCAAAAACTTTGGAAAACATAAATTTACCGAAATAAGTCCAAACAAGTCAATAGAAGGCTGTGTAGCTGGAATACTTGGAGCAGTTTTACTTAGTATGTTGTACACATTAGTCTGCAATTTAGTATGGAATACAGAAATAAGCTATATATACATATTTGGTTTATCTATCTTTTTAAGTGTTATAAGTCAAATTGGAGATTTGGCAGCCTCGAGTGTTAAGAGATATTGCGAAATTAAGGACTTTAGCAACCTAATACCAGGACATGGTGGAATATTGGATAGAATAGACAGTGTAATATTTATATTACCTTTTGCATATTTTTTGCTTAGCATCATATAATGTAAACAAGTATTATTAAATTAAAGGAATGTGTTTATGGGTTTTATTATTACAGCTATAAAAATTATTGTTATACTTGGCTTCTTGGTTCTCATCCATGAAGCCGGACATTTTTTAGTAGCTAGACTATGTAAAATAAAAGTAAATGAATTTTCAATAGGTTTCGGACCTCTAATATGGAGCAAACAAACCGAAAAAACAAAATACTCATTAAGAGCAATACCACTTCGGTGGTTATGTTAATATGCTTGGCGAAGAAGAACGTTCTGAAGAAGAAGGTTCTTTTAGCGAAGCAAGTATACCAAAGAGAATTGCAATTGTGGCAGCAGGAGGCTTGGTCAACATTATTTTTGCAATACTCTTATTTATAGTATTAGTAACAATAATGACAGGAAACTTTATGAGTGCAGTGGCATCTACAGGCAACTTCATTATGGCAATGTGGGAAAGCATCAAACTAATTTTTACTGGTGGAGTTACAATGGACAGTCTAGTAGGCCCTATAGGCATATCAGAGATGGTAGCTCAAACCAGTGGAATAATAGACTTTCTATACCTAATGGCGCTGATTTCAATGTCACTAGGAGTAACGAATTTACTACCATTTCCTCCATTAGATGGTGGTAAAATTCTGCTATATATTATTGAGGCAATTAGAAGAAAACCTCTTAAGGAGGAGTTTGAGTTAAGATTGCAGATGATTGGCTTTTTGGCGTTGATTACTTTGTCTGTTTTGGTTGCGTTTAACGACGTCAATCGACTGGGTTGACAAAATAAACGGCGTCTTGCGTTGTTAAAATTTAGATTGAAAATGCTCAACGTGCACAGAGCACGCCTGCGCTTTTCAACTAAATTTTGCCTAGCAATACTTGTTTCTTTTGCCAACCAATGAATGAAGAAGAAGTACGTCTCATGCATTTCTAACTCGTGCGCCTAGTCAAAAAGCAATTCTTTTTCAAACAGCAGGGGTAGCAAATGAATAGCTAGCAATACTTGTTTCTTTTGCCAACCAGTGAATAGAGAAAGAAGTACGCCTGCGGCTTTCTTGCTCGTTTGCCTAGCCAAAAGCACAATTCTTTGCTAAAGCCAAATCAAATTTTGTGCTTAGATGGTTTCGAACGGTAAGGTACGAAAAATTCGAATAAATATACATATACCTTGCCTTAAAGTAATAGTAATAGGAGATGAACTCATGGATAAAACAATAAAGGAAATTTTTAAAGACTATAATTCAAATAGTTTTGCTTTAAATGCTGGAAAGATTAAATCAATTAATCTTTTTAAAAAGACCAATAAGTTAGAATTAATTGTTATGGCAGATGAGTTTATTAGAATTGAGGATATATACAATTTCGAACAGTATTTAAAGCAAAGGTTTAATATTTTTGAGGTGGATGTTAAGATAGAGTATTCGAAAAAGCCAGAGGTGGAGCTAAAGGATGAATGGAATTCGATTATTTGCTATATGGCTCATAAACACCCACTTAGCAAGGCTTTCTTAAGACAAAGTACTATTGAATTAGACGAAAAGTGTATTACTGTAAATATGTTAATGAAGGGCAAAATGGTACTTGAGGCTAAGAAGTTTGATGAGATTTTGTCTAAAATAATAAGCAATGTTTATGGACAAGAATATAAGATTAAGTTTGTGGAGAATATTTCAGAAGATGCAATAAAGGAGTATATGGAACATAGCAAGCACTTAGAGGAAGAAGCTATAAAGCATGTTCAGATGATGGCAGAGGAAGCAAGGATGGAAAGTGGACAGCAAGATGCAAATGGGCAAGGTGCGAACAAGGATAATGGCTCAGCACCAGACAGTGCGTCAGAGGTTAGTGTGTCTATAGAGGTGCCACATGAGCCTCAAGAAGAATCACCTTTAATTTTTGGAAGGAGTATGAAACTAAAAGAGCAACTTGTAAAAATTGCTGACTTAAGTGTGGATAGCGGCAAGGTTGTGCTTGATGGAGAGATATTAAATATTGATTCAAGAGAGTTAAAGAGCGGAAAAGTTTTAGTTATGTTTGATTTGTTTGATAGTAGCAGTACTATAACTTGCAAAGTTTTCTCTGAGGGGGATAAGTCAAAAGACCTTATAGGAAAGCTTAAAAAGGCAAAAGGTATTAAGCTAGAGGGAACTGCTCAATTTGACCCATTTGCAAAAGAGCTTGGCGTTATAGCGAATGTAATTATTGAGAGTACTGGACTAAAAAAACAAACAAGAATGGACAATGCAAAGGAAAAGAGAGTGGAGTTACATATGCATACACAGATGAGCCAAATGGACGGGGTGACTTCTGCTACAGATTTGTTGAATCGTGCTGCAAAGTGGGGTATGAAGTCTATTGCTATAACAGACCATGGGGTTGTACAAGCTTTCCCAGAGGCACATCATTTTTGCGAGAAAAACCCAGACCTGAAGGTAATATATGGTGTTGAGGCGTATTTGGCACCAGATAGAACACCGGTTGTGTCTTTCCCACGAGGACAAGATTTGGACACAACATATTGTGTACTCGATTTAGAGACGACTGGTTTCTCGTTTAGAACTGAAAAGATTACCGAAATTGGTATTATGAAAATAAAAAATGGTGAAGTGCTAGATGAGTTTTCATGTTTTGTAAATCCGGAAAAGCCTATACCTCAGAGGGTTGTAGAGGTAACAAACATAACGGACGATATGGTAAAAGATGCAGAGACCATAGATAAGGTATTTCCCAAAATGCTTGAATTTATTGGGGGCAGTGTGCTTGTGGCACATAATGCGGATTTTGACATAGGCTTTCTAAAATACAATGCAAATGTTCTTGGGTACACACTAGATAATACGTATTTAGACACTTTGCGTTTGGCAAAGGAATTGTTCCCAGAATACAAGAAATACAAACTAGGAATTATTGCTGAAAACTTAGGAATAAAGGTGGAAGTGGCTCACCGTGCATTAGATGATGTTGATACAACTGTAAAAGTTTTTAATGTAATGATAGATATGCTAAAAGAAAAGGGCGCAGAGAAAATAGAAGATATTGATACAATATGTGCTGGAAAAACAGATTTCAGAAGGCTTCCAACATATCATGCAATAATTTTGGCAAAGAATTATGTTGGACTAAAGAATTTGTACAAGCTAATATCTTTCTCTCATTTACACTATTTTTATAAAAAGCCACGTATACTTAAATCTCTGTACAAGCAATATTCGGAAGGACTAATACTTGGCAGTGCTTGTGAACAAGGAGAAATATATAGGGCAATTGTAGCAGGAAAGACAGACGAGGAAATCGAGGCAATAGCGGCAGATTACGACTATTTGGAAATTCAGCCGATTGGAAACAACATGTTTATGGTAAGAAATGGCACAGTGCCTGATGTTAAGGCATTGGAAGATATAAACAAGAAAATAGTAGAGCTTGGAGACAAGCTAGGAAAACCTGTTGTTGCAACTTGTGACGTGCATTTTATGGACCCACAGGACGAAATATATAGACGTATTTTAATGGCAGGGCAAGGTTACGATGACGCGGATGAGCAAGCTCCACTATACCTTCGTACGACAGAGGAAATGCTTAAAGAGTTTGAGTACTTGGGAGAAGAAAAGGCATATGAAGTTGTGGTTACGAACACAAACAAAATATCAGATATGTGCGAAAAGATAAGCCCTATTTCGCCAGAAAAGTGCCCACCTCACATAGATGGATGCGAGCAAACGATAAAAGATATTGCGTATAAAAAGGCGCACGAACTTTATGGAGACCCATTGCCAGATATAGTTGAAGAAAGACTAAGCAAAGAGCTGGAATCAATTATAAAAAATGGTTTCTCAGTTATGTACATCATAGCCCAAAAATTAGTGTGGAAATCAAATGAGGACGGATACATAGTTGGCTCTAGAGGTTCGGTTGGTTCGTCATTTGCGGCATATGCCACAGGAATTACAGAGGTAAACTCACTCCCACCACATTACAGATGTCCAAAATGTAAATATTCTGACTTTTCAGATTATGGATATGCGTGCGGGTTTGACTTGCCAGACAAAGATTGCCCAAAATGTGGCACAAAAATGGTAAAAGACGGTATAGACATACCATTTGAAACCTTCTTGGGCTTCAATGGAGACAAAGAGCCCGATATAGACTTGAACTTCTCGGGTGAGTACCAAGCAAAAGCACATAGGTATACAGAAGTTATATTCGGAAAAGGAACAACCTTCAAAGCTGGAACTGTTGGTACAGTCGCAGATAAGACAGCATTTGGCTATGTGAAAAAATATTATGAAGAAAGAGGAGTTCCGGTAAATAATGCAGAAGTTTTGAGGATTGCGAAAGGGTGTACTGGAATAAAAAGAACAACAGGACAACACCCTGGTGGAATTATAGTTGTGCCAAAAGGTAGGGAAATATACGAATTCTGCCCAGTACAGCACCCGGCAGATGACCCTAACTCAGACATTATAACAACACATTTTGACTACCACTCAATAGACCAAAACTTGCTAAAACTTGATATTCTAGGACACGACGACCCTACAATGATAAGAATGCTTTACGATATAACAGGAATAGACCCAACAAAAGTACCACTCGATGACAAGGAAACAATGTCAATCTTTAGTTCGACAGATGCTTTGGGAGTGACACCAGAACAGATTAAATCAAAAGTAGGAAGCTATGGGATACCAGAGTTTGGAACCAAATTCGTTAGAGGGATGCTAGTGGACACCAGACCAACAACATTCGACGAACTAATACGTATATCTGGACTATCACATGGTACAGATGTGTGGCTTGGAAATGCGCAAAGCCTCATTGAAGAAGGAACTGTAACTTTGAATGAAGCAATATGTTGTCGTGATGATATAATGATTTACTTAATAAAGAAAGGCGTTCCACCAAATAAAGCATTCAAAATAATGGAAACAGTACGTAAAGGCAAAGCCTTGAAAGACCCAGAAAAATGGGCAGAATTTGTTGGGATAATGAAAGAACATGATGTGCCAGATTGGTATATTAAATCATGCGAAAAAATAAAATATATGTTCCCCAAAGCCCATGCAGCAGCATATGTAACAAACGCATTCAGAATAGCTTGGTTTAAAGTACATCAGCCAAAAGCATACTATGCAGCGTACTTCACAATTAGAGCAGACGAATTCGATAGCGACATTATGTGCTATGGCAAGCAAAAAGTAATAAACAAAATGAAGGAAATAGACCTAGCAGGAAATGGCGCAACAACAAAGGAGAAGAATATGTATGCAATACTTGAGCTTGTGCTAGAAATGTATGAAAGAGGAATAAAATTCTTACCAATAGACCTATATAGCTCGCACGCAACAAAATTCTTGGTAGAAGAAGACGGCATACGCCCACCACTAAACAGTATACCAGGACTTGGAACAGTTGCAGCAGAGGGAATAGACCATGCAAAACAAGATGGAAAGTTCATGTCAATTGATGATATGAAAATACGCTCTAAAATTGGCAAATCGGTTATTGAGTTATTAGACAGAGTTGGTTGCTTAAAAGGAATGAGCCAAAGCAATCAAATGAGCCTATTTGGATAGGCATAAAAAAGGTTAACAAAATTTCTTAAAACCTATTGCACTTTATGTAAAGATGTGATAAGATTATATTTGTCAAATAAAAATACAATAATAAAGGACAAGATAAATATATAATATTTTACAGAGAGCCAAGTAAGCTGAGAGTTGGTAAATCAAGTGTATATTTATTATCACCTTTTAGTAGCTTTTTTGAAAGGCGATAGAGCTTAGTAAATTAAGACGTAAACCTTGCGTTAAAAGGAATTAAGAGAAAAGAATGGAAATATGTTTCGTGTATTTGTGTTACACATATTTACAAAACTTACAAAACATGAAAGTTATATATTCTTTTAAATTAGGTGGTACCGCGGAAGTAAAAGCTATTTCGTCCTATGTGATTGAAATAGCTTTTTTGTTAAGTTATATGCATTCCATATAAATGCACATGCAAATGCGGTTTAAAAGTCCAATTTTGTATTACATTAGAAACGAGGAGGTTTTTGTATGAGTGAAGAAAAGAAAGATTACGGAAAAACATTAAATTTGCCAAGTACTGATTTTCCAATGAGGGCAAGTTTACCTGAGAAGGAGCCAAAAATTCAAAAGGAAGTTTTTGAAAATGGTTTGTATGAAAAAATATTAAAGAAAAATGAGGGACATGAGAGTTTTGTTTTGCATGATGGACCTCCATATGCAAATGGTGAAATTCATGCAGGACATGCGCTAAATAAAATATTGAAGGATACTATTGTAAGGTATAAGTCTATGAGGGGGTACTATGCACCATACATTCCTGGCTATGATACTCATGGTATGCCAACAGAGAAAAAGGCTATAGAAAAGTTAGGTTTGGACAGAAGCAAGATACCTGTTACAAAGTTTAGAGATACTTGTAAGGAGTTTACAAGTAAGTATAAAGAAGTGCAAACTGAAGGCTTCAAGAGATTAGGTGTTTTAGGTGATTGGGACCATCCATATGTTACTTACGACCCTAAAATGGAAGCTAGACAAATTGGTGTGTTTGGAGATATGTACAAAAAAGGATATATATACAAAGGGCTTAAGCCTGTTTACTGGTGTACTGATTGCGAAACAGCTTTGGCAGAGGCTGAGATTGAGTACAAAGATGTTACAGGTCCATCAATCTATGTTAAGTTCCCAGTTAGAGATGCAAAGGGCAAGTTTGATGAGAAAAATACTTTCATTGTAATTTGGACAACAACACCATGGACACTTCCAGGAAATTTAGGAATAGCAATAGGAGAAGACTTTGAATATAGCTTGGTAGAGGCTAATGGCGAGAGATATATTATGGCAACTGAGCTAGTAAAAAAAGTAATGGAAGTTGCTGAAATAAAAGACTACAAGGAAGTGCAAAAATTTAAAGGCAAAGAGCTAGAAGGAGTGCTTTGCAAGCATCCATTCTTAGACAGAGATTCTGTTGTAATACTAGGTAGCGAGGATACTATAGATGTACAGCTAACAGAAGGAACTGGTGCTGTTCACTCTGCACCAGGTTATGGTAAAGAGGACTATTTAGCTGGTTTGAAAAACAATCTAGGCATAGTGGTTACAGTTGACGAAAAGGGACATCAAACAGAAGGTGCTGGTCCATTTGCTGGAATGTATTATGCTAAGTCAAACAAAGAAATTACGAAATGGCTTGACGAAAATGGCTATCTACTAAAAGAAACACAAATAAGCCACTCTTATCCACATTGCTGGAGATGTAAAAAGCCTGTAATTTACAGAGCTACAGACCAATGGTTTGCATCTGTTGACGGCTTTAGAAAAGAGGCGCTAGAGGCAATAAAAGGTGTAAAATGGATACCAGCTTGGGGAGAAGAAAGAATTTCAAGCATGATAAGAGACAGAAACGATTGGTGTATTTCAAGACAACGTACATGGGGAGTTCCACTTCCAATATTCTATTGTGAAGATTGTAAAAAACCGTATGTTACAGAGGAGTCTATAAAGAAAATTCAAGACATTTTCAGAGAAAAGGGTTCAAATGCTTGGTATGACTTACCAGAAAAAGAACTTATGCCAGAAGGAGCTAAGTGCGAAGAATGTGGATGCACAAGCTTTAAGAAAGAAACAGATATTATGGATGTGTGGTTTGATTCTGGTTCTACTCACCAAAGTGTTTTAGTTGAAAGAGGATTAAAATATCCAGCAGACTTATATTTAGAGGGAAATGACCAATACAGAGGATGGTTCCAATCTTCACTTCTAACATCTGTTGCTACAAACGGTATTGCACCATACAAAGAAGTTTTGACACATGGTTTTGTTACTGACGGACAGGGAAGAAAAATGTCTAAGAGTCTTGGCAATGGCGTTGCACCAAGCGATGTTGCAAATAAATATGGAGCTGATATTTTAAGGCTTTGGGCACTTTCGGCAGACTACACAGGAGAGGTTAGTTTGTCAGATGATATATTAAAACAAATATCAGAAGTGTATAGAAAGATAAGAAATACGGCAAGATATATATTAGGAAATACATTTGACTACGACCCAAATGAGCCTGTAAAATATGAGGACTTAGAGGAAATAGATAAATGGGCTTTGACAAGACTAAATAAATTAATTAGAAGTACTATCAAAAATTTTGACAATTATACATTTAACAGCTGTTATCATGATATAAACCAGTTCTGCGTAATTGATATGAGTAACTTCTACTTAGATATAATAAAGGATAGGTTGTATACTTATAAAAAGGAATCTAGGGAGAGAAGGTCTGCTCAAACTACAATGTACATTATATTAGATGCTTTGGTAAAACTACTTGCACCAATGATACCATTTACAGCAGAAGAAATTTGGAAGGCAATGAAACATACGAAAGGTGAAGAAGTAGAGAGTGTAATGCTTACTGATTTTCCAGAAGTAGACGAAAAATATGACAATAAGGAATTAACTGAAAAATGGGACAAAATAATAAAGGTAAAAGACATTGTTGCAAAAGAGCTAGAAAATGCAAGAGCAGATAAAGTAATAGGACATTCATTAAATGCAAAAGTTACAATTTTTGCAGAGGGCGACCAGTACAAATTCTTAGAGGAAAACAAAGAGCTTTTGCAAACAGTATTTATAATTTCTGCATTAGAGATTAAGCAAAACGAAAGAAAAGACGAAATTAAATTAGGTGTAAAGGTAGAGCAAGCACCAGGCGAGAAATGCGAAAGATGCTGGATGTATTCTGAGACAGTGGGAGAAGATAAAGAGAACCCTACAATCTGTCATAGATGTAGTGAAAACTTAAAATAACAAATAAGAGTATTGGCTGTTTCATATAGAAACAACCAATACCTTCATGAAAGGATAAGATGAATAGAGGAAGAATTAAGTTAAGAACTATAGTGTATTTCATAATTATATTAATTATAATTTGGGTTGGAGTAAACATATACAGCACATATAATTTTTATGACTATGTAAAAGGTGTACGAGAGGTTGGAAAGACAACTTTTACACGAGACTCTGAGGTTACTTATTCGGACATGCATAGCTATAAAATTGAAAATAAGGATTATAACGATGCGATGTTTTATAAAGAGATAGATGTAATCCCTTACACAGCCTACAAAGTCACATGTATGGTTAAAACTGATAACGTAGTTAATGAAGAAAATAGTTATACAGGAGGAGCTCAAATAGCTATAAACCAAACCGCAGAGACTTCCGAAGCTATTGCAGGTACAAATGATTGGACTAAACTTACATTACTATTTAATTCAAATAGCAGAAGTACTGTACAAATAGGCTTTAGACTTGGCGGGTACAATGAATACAGCAAGGGCACAGCTTGGTTTTCAGACTTTAAAATAGAGGAAGGAACGATAGACACAGACAAAAATTGGAACATGGCATGTTTCATAATAAAAAATATGGATGTAACCGTTTCTGGCGGAAATAGAGTAAAGCTTCAAATGTCTGAACAAGACATTATTACTGTTAAGGATAATATGAGAAGACTAGAGCAAGATATTCCAGAGCTAAGTGGTGGCAAAATGACAATTTCATATGATATAATTGAAATTGACGAGCAATTAACTAATATTTCATATGATGACGAAAACGAATACTATGTTTCCCCAAACGATGTACACGAGTTGATAGAGCCATATGTAGAAAAAAACGAATATGACTATATATATGTTGCAATAAGAACAGGAGACTTAAATAAGAGCGATAAAGTATTAGTTCATGACTGGATAGGACTTCGGAGCAATGGAATATAACCAAATTGGATATTCTAACATACGACTTCCAGACGATAGAAATAGCAGCATATACCAATATTCAAGCACAAACAGATTTCCGCAGGAAGTTTTTGTACACGAATTCTTGCATACACTTGAAAGAAATGAGCAAGAAAATGGCAATCAAGTTGCAAATTTACATGATTATGAACAATACGGATACGAAAATTCAGATGTATACGGATTATTCAATTGGTATAGTGATTATATGCAAAACACAATAAAAAATGCGAAAGACAAGGGCTTGTCTGACTTTGCATATTCTTCAAAACCAATACATGAGAGCAATTTTGCATATTCAATAGAGCTTGATTATTTGGATGAACCACATAATATTATTGAGGAGATTGGTAGTATTTGGGAGAGGGTTAAGTTGTTACCTTCCCGTTTTATGTAGGGTTGCGAAATAATTACAATTTTGGCTGTGTCAAATTTCATTTGAAACGCGGTTACATACACCACGTATGCGCCCTTGCCTTTCAAATAAAATTTTCCTTGCCAAAATTTAATTCTTCCGCAACAGGAAGCGAGGTACAAGGGTACGCATGCGGTTTTCTCGTTTGTGCGCCTAGTCAAAACACAATTCTTTTTCCAACAGGGAAAGATAAAATAATAAAAAGGAGCGGAAAATGGACGTAGCAGAATTTAATTACAATTTGCCAGAAGAATTAATTGCACAGGTGCCTATTAAAAAGAGGGACGAGTCTAGATTAATGGTGTTAAATAGGCAAAAGCAGACAATCGAGCACAAGGTTTTTAAGGATATTATAAATTACTTGGAGCCAGGCGATTGTTTAGTAAGAAATAATACAAAAGTAATACCAGCACGTATTTATGGGAAAAAGGAAACTGGAGCCAATGTTGAATTCCTTTTATTAAATAATATAGAAGGAGATATTTGGGAGTGCATAGTAAGACCGGGAAACAAGCTTCATGTTGGCACAAAGGTTATATTTGGAGATGGCTTATTAGAGGCAGAGATTTTAGACATAATGCCTGGTGGTACTAGAAAAGTGAACTTTAAATATGATGGCATTTTTAATGAAATCTTAGATAAGATAGGTTTAATGCCACTTCCACCATACATACATGAGCAATTACAAGATAGGGATAGATACCAAACAGTGTATGCAAAATATGACGGCTCGGCAGCAGCTCCTACCGCGGGTTTGCATTTTACACCAGAGCTATTAAAAGAGATTGAAAGAAAAGGTGTGAATATTGCGAATGTGACTTTACATGTTGGGATAGGTACTTTTAGACCTGTGAAAGAAGAAAAAGTGGAAGAACATGAGATGCATTCAGAGCATTTTTATATTAAGGAAGAAGATGCAGAAAAGATAAATAAAGCAAAAAGAGATGGCAAAAGAGTAATTGCAGTAGGAACCACATCATGTAGAGTGTTAGAAACAATTGCAGATGAAAACGGAATGGTAAAACCTACTGAAGGGGATACAAAAATATTTATATACCCAGGCTATAAGTTCAAATGCTTAGATGGACTTATAACAAATTTCCACTTACCACAATCAACGCTTTTAATGCTAGTGTCTGCTTTGGCAGGAAAAGATTTCGTGCTTAAAGCATACGAAGAAGCGGTAAGGGAAAAATATAGGTTTTTTAGTTTTGGAGATGCCATGTACATCAGCTGAAAGAAAAATTGCAACAACGCCAAAAAGCAGTTTATTATTAACTTGAGGAGGAAAAATGAAACCAGCAGTAACATACGAACTACTACACGTAGATAAAAATTCAGGTGCGAGGAGAGGAGTTGTGCATACTCCTCATGGAGACATACAAACACCGGTATTCATGCCGGTTGGAACTCAGGCGACAGTTAAGTCTATGACACCGGAGGAATTAAAAGAAATAGGTGCGCAGATTATTTTGTCTAATACATATCATTTATATTTAAGGCCAGGTCAGGAGATTGTAAAGGAAGCTGGTGGGCTTCATAAGTTCATGAATTGGGATAGACCAATTCTTACAGATAGTGGTGGATTTCAAGTGTTTAGCTTAGGTCCATTAAGAACAATATCAGAGGAAGGCGTGGAGTTTAAGTCTCATTTGGATGGGAGCAAGCATTTCTTTTCGCCTGAAAGTGTTATGAAGACTGAAGAAGATTTGGGCGCTGATATTATTATGGCGTTTGACGAATGTGTGGAATATCCTGCAAGCTATGAGTACACAAAACAATCTATGGAAAGAACTACAAGATGGGCAAAAAGATGCAAAGAGGCACACACAACAAGCAATCAAGCACTTTTCGGAATAATACAAGGTGGCTTTTATGAAGATTTAAGAAGACAAAGCGCGAAAGACCTAATTGAGCTTGACTTGCCTGGCTACGCAATAGGTGGAATAAGTGTAGGAGAGCCAAAAGAGGAGTTTCTAAAAATGCTATATTTTACAGCTCCACTAATGCCGGAAAATAAACCGAGGTATTTGATGGGAGTTGGAACACCTGATTATTTGATAGAAGCGGCACTTGCAGGAATTGATATGTGCGATTGCGTTTTACCAACTAGAATTGCCAGAAATGGAACTGCAATGACATGGAATGGAAAAGTAGTGGTAAGAAATGCCACATATGAAAAAGATTGGCGGACCACTTGACCCAGAATGTGATTGCTATGCCTGCAAAAACTACACCAGAGCGTATATCAGGCATTTGATAAAAACAAACGAAATTCTTGGAGTAAGATTATTATCAATTCATAATATAAACTTCTTGACTAAATTGATGGAAAAGGTTAGAATAGAGATAGAACATGATAATTTATTGGAGTTCAAAAAAGAATTATTCAAGAAATATGGTTACACAAAAGAATAAAGGGGAGAGTAATCACAAGACAATTTTTAACTAAAAACTATCTTGATTTCTCAAATGGAGGGGTATAGTATGAACTTAATAGAAAACGAAGAAATGATACAAAAAAAGAAAAAGACAAAAAAAATTATGATAATTATCGTAGCTTTAATTGCTTTACTATTGATTATTTGTGGTGTTTTGCTTTTCCTAATTTATAAAGCCGAAAAGGAAACGTTAAAACTAAGTATTGACAATAGTAGCAAAAGTTTTGCGAGTGACCTGTTTGTTATAGAAGATGGAAAAGTGTATGTTGCAATTAAGGACTTCGGAACTTTAATGGGGTATACAGCATACAACGGAGACTATAAGACAAAATATTCAGAGGATACAACCAAGTGCTACATAAGCAATACAGATGAAACAGCTTCATTTTCATTAAATGATAGCACAATGTACAAAAAGGCTACTATAAATGAAGACTATGAATACTTCACATTGGACGAGCCAGTAAGGTTAATAAATGATAAATTATATGTAATTTCATCTGGCGCAGCACTGGGTACTAACAGTATAATACAGTATGATGCAGAAAACAATCAAATTTCTGTGCTTTCACTAGATTATATTGTAAGCCGTTATAGTGCACAATTTCCAAATGCAGACATCATAAGTGAAGATGCAAACTTTAACAACAAGAAGGCGCTAATATATGGCTTGGTAGTTGTAATGAGTGAGGACGAGCATTACGGTGTAAATGATGTACAAGGCAATGAGATAATAGGCGCGAAATATAAAAGTATAGTTTTCAAAGAAGAAAGCAAAGAGTTCACAGTTACAACAGATGAGGATAAGATAGGTATATTATTGTCTAATGGAGACACAAGAATTGTACCAAATTATAAAGAAATAAAGCGAATAAGCAGTGAACTTAATTACTATTTGGTAAAAGATGAACTAGAAAAGTATGGAATTATAAACGAGAATGGCAACACAGTACTTGACTTGGAATATGACCAGATAGGCATTGATGAGAGCAAGTTTAATACAAATGGAATAGACAACCCATATATATTGTTTGGTAGCTGTGTTCCAGTACAGCAGGCTGGAAAATGGGGAATAAAAGGTATTAACAAAAACGAAATTGCACCCGTACAATATAAAGAAATAGGTTGTACAAATGCTTCTAAATTTAATAGCATGGGAAATAATATTGTAATAATACCTAAATACCAAGCAATCGTTCTTGGAAATGAGGAAGGCAAATACGGAATAATTAGCTCAAGTGGAGAGGTTTATGTACCTTTTATGTTAGATTCGGTATATTCGGTAACTATGTCTGGACAAGACCAATACTATATGACATGGACAAGAGAAGAAGAACAGGATGGAAGAACTGTAAAGAAAACAGAAACATACGACCTGGAACAATACTTTGAGCAGTTTGTTACAACTACAACTCAAGAAGCAAACCAAAACACAAACGCAGTTAGCGAGGCAACAAATGAGGTGGCTGACGCAAATGCAGTTGCAACAGAGGAACAAGGTGCACAAAATGCTCCAGCTGATGCTCCTGCTGACGCAAATGCAAATGCCAATACAGCACCAGCTGCACCAGCCGAGAATACTGGAGAGAATGCTGGATAAGTGTAGTTGAAATAAAATTAAAAAAATAAGAGAATTTTTAGAGACATCAATTAAAAAATATAAACACAAAATTATAGAACGAACTAGAGTTATGCAATTAATAAAATTGTATAACTCTTTTTTGCCACAGCCTTAAAATGACATAAAAATGAGATGAAAAGCATATAAATAGAAACAGAATAACATTGAGAGGACTGGTGGAAAATGGATATTGCAAATTTGAACTTTTTGAAAAAAAACGATGCTCCTGCAAAAGAGAAAAACAATAGTGTTGTGAAAGTCATTAAAGGCAGTGCTATAGCAATTATTCTAACACTCATATTCTTAAGCATATATGCAGCATTGCTCTCAGCAACTAACATTTCAGAGACAACTATGGTGCCTGTTGTTTTAGTGATAACAGGTATAAGTATTTTAATAGGTAGTTCAATGAGCACGGTAAGCATAAAAAGTCAGGGAATGCTAAATGGCTTCTTAGTCGGGCTTATATATATGGCCGTTTTGTATATTATATCTAGCATAATGCTTGTAGGGTTTGAATTTAACCTCAATTCTGTAATTATGCTAATAGTAGGAGCCGTTACAGGAATGATAGGCGGAGTTATTGGCGTTAATATAAAATGAGGGAGATTCCTCTATGTTTTTAAGAGGGGAAACTATTGCAAAAGAGATGTCGCGGTGGCGTGACACACATATCTTTTCGAAGGCAGGTGTGTCCCTTTTTGCAAATTTTTGCAAGAAAAGACGTGAGCCTACTTGTTTTATTTCCAAAGACATGTGGTATAATGGAATTTGTATAAATAATTCTTTTTCTATTGACACAACACGAATTATATTATATAATACAAACAATAGTTTGCAAAGCGCTGGCAAAACACAATAGTAAATGTAGCGGGAACTGAATTATAGGGAAGGATGTGTTTGCATGGAGAAAAAAAAGAATGAAATTATTTTGTTTGAAAACCAAGGAGTAAAATTAGAAGTAAACTTGAAAGATGAAACGGTGTGGCTAAATCTAGAACAAATGGCGGAATTATTTAAAAGAGATAAATCTGTTATATCTAGACATATAAAAAATGCTTTAATGGAAGAATTAAAAGATGAACTGGTTGTTGCAAAATTTGCAACAACCACTAAACATGGTGCTATAGAAGGAAAAACACAAACTCATGAGGTAGATTATTACAACCTTGACATGATTATATCTGTTGGATATCGTGTGAAATCAACACAAGGAGTTATCTTTAGAAAATGGGCAACAAAAGTTCTAAGAGATTATATGCTAAAAGGTTATGCTGTAAACCAAAAAAGATTAGAATATTTAGAAAAAACAGTAAAACTAATTGATATAGCAAATCGAATGGACGAACGATTAGAAAATAATGATGCAAAAGAAATTTTAAGAGTGATTGGAGAGTACTCAAAAGCGCTAGATTTATTAGATGACTATGACCATAGGACATTAAAGAAAATTAATGGAAAAATTGACGAAAGAAAAATACAATATGAAGATTGTGTAAAAGTTATAAATAAACTTAGATTTAACCAAGAAAGCTCATTGTTTGCAGTAGAGCGAGATAAAGGCTTAGCATCAATTATAGGTAATATTTATCAAAGCTTTGGTGGACAAGATATATATAAAAGCATTGAAGAAAAAGCTGCAAATTTCTTATATTTAATTGTTAAAAACCATGTCTTTGCAGATGGAAACAAAAGAATTGCAGCCACATTATTTATATACTTTTTGAACTTCTATGAAATTTTATACGTGGATGGAAAACAGACTATAGACAATAATACATTAGCTGCACTAACTTTATTAATAGCAGAATCGAATCCAAAAGAAAAGGAAATAATTATTGAATTAGTAATGAATTTTTTGAATAATGACTAAATTTTTTCGCCTTGAGAACACGTTTATTTATCTTCAAGAGTTAGAGTAAGTACAGGGATAAATGGAGGTGATGTAGATGGCTGTAACAGTTAAAGATTTGGAAAAGATTAGACAAGAAGGTCTTAAAGCATTAAAAGATAAATTGGGACCTATAGGAATGATAAAATTTATACAAATGTATAGTGACGGAGAGGGAGACTATACTAAAGAAAGAAGAAAAAAATTAGCAGAATTAAAAGAAGCAGATTTGAAAGAATATCTAAAAAATGGAAAGCAGAACCAATAAATATTACAAAAACATTACAGAAATGTTACAGTTTTTTGACATTTTAAGGAAACTATTGCAAAAGAGATACCGCAGTGGTAAAATGAAAACGTACTAGATGGGTTTGGAAGATAATTGTTTTTGGCGTTGTAGCACTTCAGAAGAAATGTAATTTGGCGTAGTACAAAGTACGCTTTGCACATTTTTAACTTATGTGCTCATCCAAAAGAGCAATTCCTTTTCAAACATTCAGATGAATAAATTATACTAGCAATAAGTGGTTGTAGTATGAAAGGAGCAAGCAAAATGAAAATAAGAAAAAACGCTGAAACCATTGCGGTTGTAAGAGAGAGGTGCGCCTGAAGGTGCTTAACATATAGTAGGTGGGAACCCTATCTAGCAAAGTTTAGCAAACAGCTAGT
>CALXSA010000025.1 GCA_944390995.1 uncultured Clostridia bacterium | reverse complement strand
CTCCTTACTTGCCATTTTAACCATGTCCTCCCTTCCGACCAAAAGCCACAACCATTGATTTAGCTTAGTACTCATGTATTATATTATTTTTTAGATTAATTATCAATAATTCTTGGAAAATTTATAGAATAAAAAGGTTTAAATGATACAATTCATAACCAAGGCACAAAAGTCCGCTCCATCTTGCTGGTACACATATTTTGTCCGCTCCAAGGGTTCGCGTAAAAAATATGTGTCCCACGTGGAGCTACTTAAAACTAATAAGATGTGAATTGTAATGTTTAAATTTATTTACAAATTATTATAGATATATAATAATTTAACGATAATTACTGATATAATTGATACGAATTCTACTAAAAATATTGGAAAAATTAAGAATACAAGAAAGTAATTTTTAATGAAAACTTGGATGAAACAAACTGTAAGGAATAAAATTACAAGAAAAATAATTCTTAAAGACCAAAGTTTATTAGAAGGCTATCAACTTTTAATCATGTGGCTACTATATCATAGAAAGAGAGAAAATGCAAGAACTTTAGTTCGACAAAATTCGACAAATCGATGCAAAAGCCCTGTGGGGCAGTATGTTTGAATTGTAAAGTTTTTTGGAAAATATTACCACTGTATTACAGAAATATTACAATTCAACAAATTTTAAAAAAGTACTTGTCAAATGAATGCTAATAGTGAGCTATCAAGAAGAAAAAGCTGTTTTTTTCCTCCATCCCTAAAAACAGTTTTTCAAGTGACGAAAGTGAAAATATTGCAATTTAAGAAATTTCCTCCAACCTTGCCACGAGCCTTAATTTATGCTATACTAAGAAGTGGAGCATTAATTAAATCTTAAGAAAAAATAAATTGATTATTTATAAAAAGATGGTATACTAATGTGGTACTAAGTTGGAGGATAAAACAAGAAAAAAATGAGTAAGAGAACGAAAACATTTAAAATTATTTTAATGGTTATAGTAATAGCACTTTTGGTAGGGCTAATAATTTACCTATTTCCGGTTGTTAGGAATTTAAGCACGCCAGAAGGACAAATGGAATTCAAAAACCATATTGGAAGCATGGGCTTCCTAGGAGTGTTGGCACTGTTCGGACTTCAGTTTGCACAGATATTTCTAATAATTATACCAGGAGAGCCGATTGAGCTTTTGGCAGGAATGTGCTATGGTGGAGTTTGGGGAACTGTATTTATAACGGTTTCTGCATTTATAATTTCCACAATGATATTTTTTGCGGTTAGAAAATTCGGACGAAAATTTGTATACAGTTTTTGCAGCAAGGAGAAGATAGATAAAATAGAAAACAGCAAATTGTTTAAAAACCCGAAGAAAATAGAGTGGATAATGCTTATACTATTCGTAATTCCAGGAACGCCAAAGGACTTGCTAGTATATATTGCGGGTTTACTTCCTGTAAAACCACTAAGGTTTATTTTAATTTCAACATTTGCAAGGCTTCCATCTGTAATATCATCTACTTTTGCGGGAGGCAGTTTAGTTGCAGGAAACTGGAAATTTAGTTTGATAATTTATGGAGTTACATTTTTAATAGTTGGAATAGTTATATTTATTATTAATAAATTTGATAAAGACAAAACTGCTGAGGAAGCTATGAAAATAATGAAGTAAAGATAGACCAAGCCAGCAAAACAATACTGACATAAATAATATAAGAAATTGTATAAAAAAATAAATTCAGGTCATAATGTAAATATAAATTAAAAAAGAAAGAGGGAGATTTATGATTACAGAAGATTTGAATTTATTTTTGTCTAATTTGAATGTGTTTTACAGAAAGTTGCAAAATTATCATTGGAACATTAAGGGAGAGGACTTTTTCAATGTGCATGAGAAGTTGGAGGAGTACTACAACGACGTAAACGAGCAGATTGACGAGATTGCGGAGCATGTTTTAATTATTGATGGGCAGCCTTTGGGAACAATGAGCGACTATTTAGAAATAACACAAATTAAAGAGGCTCAGAATGAAAAGATATACTCTAGGAAAATATTTGAGGCTATTTTGAAGGACTACAACATTTTAATTGAGAATGCAACAAAGATAAAGGAAGATGCAGACAACGAGAAAAGGTATGCTACATCGGCCTTGATGGACGAGTATTTGCAAGATTTCAACAAAAAGGTTTGGATGATAAGGCAGAGGATGATGGAATAGAAAGGTGCGTACAAAAAACATAGGGGAAACTCTATGTTTTTCAATTTTAAGAATATTTTAATAAGTTATAAAAATTTAATTAATAATTTGTTGTTATATTAAACTTACAAAAATGAAAGAAAAAATCAATACTAATCGATGGAAAAATTTTTTCCATTAATTAAAATTAATATTAAGTCGAAATATGGGGATGATATAGTATGGAAAAAAGTAAGTTTAATGAATTTTTTAAAATTTTTATAATTTTTATGATAGGCAGCATGATTGGATATGTGGTGGAAATGATAGTGGCACTTGTTCAGAATGGGCATTTTGTATCAAGGCAGGGCTTGCTGTACGGACCATTTACACCGGTTTATGGAATAGGAATATTAGTGTATTATGTGTTTTTTACATTTGTAAAAACAAGGGACAAAAAGTGGGTGTTCCTATTCTCGATGGTGATAGGTGGGATAACTGAGTATTTATGCTCATATGTTCAGGAAAAGGTTTTCGGAACAGTGTCGTGGGACTATTCGCAGTGGTTATTCAACATAAATGGCAGAACAACTTTAGTACACTGCACATACTGGGGCTTTGCAGGGTTGTTGTATGTTTCGTTTATTGAACCATTGATACCTAAGATTGAAGAATTTATAAAAAGTCACAAAGTGAAAATTATGGCGACAAGTGTAGCGGTGTTTATGATATTTAATGTGACAATTTCCTCAATGGCGGCTATTAGGCAAAAAGAAAGGGTGGAGAACATACCGGCTCAAGGAAATGTTGATGTGTTTTTGGACAATATGTACCCGGATGAGTTTATGGATACGGTATTTGAGAATAAAAAATATATATGAAATATAATTTGTGCAATTTTCGTATATGAAAATGGCGCTTTCGTATATTTTTTACATTGACCAATGCAAGTAGTGGTAGAATTATGTCGAAAAATGTAGAAACGGAGGTAGAAAAATGAGTAGTTTACAAGAGAGAAGATATAAAGAAGTTGCGCCAGAGGAAACAGTAAGCAAGTTAAAGGAGTTGTTGAAAAAGTTAGAAATAGAGGTTGAAGAAGCATGGTCAAATGAAAGTAGTGTGGGAACATATTCGTTAAGAATTTGCATTAAGGGGACGAACATGGGACAAAATGGAAAAGGCATGACAAAAGAGTTTGCTATGGCAAGTGCATATGCTGAGTTTTTTGAGAGGTTTCAAAATGGTATGTTTAGGTTTAGAATGGAGAAACCTACAGAGGAGTTGCCTTTTTCTAATGCGCCAGATGAGAGGTATTTGAGTGCAAAGGAATTGTTAAGTGGAAACAATAGCCTTTTGGAGTACATTTTGGAGGCAAATGGGCTAGGGGAAAAGAGCGAAGATGAAAGATTACAATTTGCTCAGAAATTATTAAATGAGAATACAAAATTGGTGGGAAAGGAAAATTTCGCATCAGTTCCGTATTATAGTGTGAAAAACAATGATGTGGAATACGTGCCAGACAGGCTATTCAGCCATTTGTACGATACAAATGGAATGTGTGCAGGAAACTCAAGGGAAGAAGCTTTAATAGAAGGTTTGTCAGAAATTTTGGAGAGGCATGCGGCAATAGAAATTTTTAAGAAACATATCACATTGCCGGAGATACCAGGGGAGTATATAGAAAAATTTCCAAAAGTAAAGGCTATGGTGGAAAAATTAAAACAAAACAGCGAGTACTATTTCAGACTGGTAGATTGTTCATTTGGTGGGAAATATCCAGTTGCAGGCTTGTACATAATAGAGAAGAACACGGGAAGGTTTGGCTTTAAATTGGGAGCACATCCTGATTTCGGAATTGCAATGGAAAGATGTTTTACTGAAGCGGCACAAGGCAGGGATATATACGAATATGCAGAAACTTGTATGTTTGACTTTTACACGGGTGAAAGGAATGATGACAAAAGCTTGACAGAGTTCTTGTTCACAGACTTTGCATCAGTTCCATATAAAGTAATAGGAGCGCAACCTGCGTACGAATTCACGCCAATGCCAGATGTATCTGGGCTAGACAACAGAACTATATTGAAAAACATGGTAGATGGCATACTAGCAGAAGGAAAAGATGTTTTGATAAGAGATGTATCGGTGTTAGGTTTTCCAACGCTTAGCATAATTGTGCCAGGAATGAGCGAAGTGAGCTTTGACCCAAATGCAACGCATTTTAGTATATTTGTTACAATGCAGGCGCTACTTAGGAACCTAAGCAATATCACATTAGAAAACATAAAAGATGTTATAAAAATGATGGAAACAATAGTAAACGAGATTGGATATGAAAAACTATCAATACTAATAAGTTTGAAAGACCCAAATATGTTGCCATGCGAGAGAATCGGCAGCGGAGCGAAATATTTCTTAGCAATTTGCTACATAATGAATGAAGAATACGGAAAAGCAGCGAAAATATTGGAAGATTTGACATTCATGTGTGACAATATTTTAGATGACGGAATAGAAAAAATAATGGTAAAGGCCGTATACTACTATGCATCAGCAATGGACAAATTACAAAACCACGAGGAAGCAATGTATTACATAAACCTTTTATTTGACGAAGAATTGGCAAACTGCATAGATGCTAGCTTTGCAGAGAAAGGAAACACATTAGTAGCACACTATGGAATTACAGAAGACGATTATGTAGAAAACGATGACGCATACTATTTGCCGTTTATGAATAAGTTCAGAGAGGCACAAAGAGACAATCTAATAGACCAAGCAAACAATGCAAAAATATTTAACTAACTTGCAAAGTAGGGACACGTCTTTTCTTGCAAAAATTTGCAATTTTTAACGTGTCCCCAACTTGCAAATTTTTGCAATATAGGGACACGTTTATACATTTATAAATTATTTGATATTTTTGAAATCAACCTAATAAATTCTTCTAGTTCTTCGTCTGTAAGTCCCTCGCGCATCTTTACTTCAACATCTTCTATTGCTTTACTAACATTTTTTCTTATCTCCATTGCTTTTTTCGTGAGAACAATCTTTTTTAGTCTAGCATCCTTAGAAACATTTTCTCTTTTTATTAAGCCGTTTTTCTCCATGAGAGACAGTACTTCTGCGATAGTTGACTTCCTTAAATTAAATTCAGATTCAATATCTTTAGCAAAGACATAGCTTTCTTGTGATTTTTTATAAACATATTCTACGATTGCGCACTGGACAGAAGTAACATTATATCCTGCTACAACTTCATCTATATTTCTTTTTATTTGTCTGGATAATATGTGTACATATCTACCTATTTCATGCTCTTTCAATGGTTTCACCTCGTTTGTGGGGTTGCTCTGGAAAAATACTAATATTTTTCCAGTCAACTAAACATTTTATATGCTTAAATTTTATTATTATATTGGCGGTTTGTCAAGAAAGCTTCTGAGCTGTGGGTGAGTATAATGCTAATTTTGAGTTTAGACGTGTCCCTACTTTGCAAAATATGTAAGAGAAATAGTAAAACGTAGGCTTAACCTGACACAGGTTAAAACACTACTCTTACTGTAATTCTGGCATATAATTGATATGCCAAAATTTAACAAAAAGGGGGTAAAAAAATGGCTAAAACAAAAAGTAAAGTACTTGTAGTGGCGGCCTTAGCAGTTGCATTATTATTAAGTATTTTACCAATTCAAGCATTAGCAACTAATACAGATATAGTTACTGTAAAGGAAAGTGACAATTTATACTATATTTACGTAGAAGGTTTGCTAAATCAAAATTTTGAATTTGCATTTTCAAATTCTGAAGATGCTACAAACCTAAACTATATTGTTTCTGAGCAAGACAACAATCAAAACAGTATAGCATATGTTGATGAAGAATTAAAAGCAAATTTCTTTAATTCTGAAGATACATACATTTGGGTAAAAACACAAGATAAAGTAATAATAAATGGAGAGAAAATACTACTAAATGACGCGAAAACAATTGACGAATTAAAAACAATAGAAAGCATCACGAATGTAATAACAGTTCAAGCAAATGCAGAGGATGAGAAAATCAAAATAAATGGAGAAGAAGGAGTAGAGTATTACTACAAAGTGTATGTTGCTGGTTCTTCAGAAGACTATAATAGATTAATTGCTCTAGTTAACGAAGTAAGCAAATACAATGACGAAACAGACTTCTTTACAAAGCTACAAGGATATAGCGAGCTTCAAAGTTTATATAGCTCATTAGTTGCAAGCGTTGGTGATGCAAACTGGACTAAAGCAACAAACAACGAAATTACAAAGCCTTATGATGCTAAAGAGGGAGAACAATATATTTTATGGCTAAAAGACAGCAATGGAAATATGGATGTTCAAATTCTAACAGCATATGAAAAGGAAATTACCATTGTAGAGGAACAAGAAAAGAGCAAAGAAATTACAACAGCTTTACCTGTTACTTACGATGAGACAACAAACTTATTTATTGCACTTGGAATTGTTGCGGTAGCAATAATAGCGGTATCTGCATATAAAGTTATGCAAAAAAGAAGTGGAAAATAAGACTTCGAGTTTTGACCAATTCCATAGTTTAGAGAGGGATGTAAACAATATGAGCAATGATGGCAAGAAAAAACTAAAAATTTCTTCTATAGTACTTCTATTACTTGTTATAGCTGCAATAGCAATAATTGTAGTTATATGTGTACAATATAGCCAGCGTTCGAAGAACGAGGAGGCAGTACAAGAGGTGGTAGCGGAAATAAAAGAAACACCTGCATCTGACGAGACAAGATATATTCAATATGAGGGATACCAGGTTATCGGGACAATTCAGATACCAAAATTTAATATAGAGTACCCAATTTTAGTAGAGAGTACTGAAGATTCTTTGACAAAGTCGATTTCAAGAGTTGGAGATGGCAAGGTTAATGAAGTAGGCAATTTAACTTTGGCAGGGCACAACTACATTGATGGAACTATGTTTGGAAGAATTGACGAACTTGAAAATGGGGACGAAATAGTTATATTAGATTTATATGGTAATAGTGTAAAGTATAGTGTGTTTAACAAATATGTTACTGACCCGGACGATGTGTCTGTTTTAGATGCAACCGAGGAAGGAACAAGAGAAGTAACATTGGTAACATGTACCAATGGAAATTCAAACAGACTTATTATAAAAGCAAAAGAAGCATAAAAAGATGGTGCGAAAAAGCATTATCAAAAAATTTAAGGGGGCAAATTTATGAAAAATAAAATGAGTTATAAGGCTAAAAGAAACATAATTATTTTAGCAATAATCGTTGCACTTGTAGCCTTAGCTTCTGTAGGTACTTACCTTTTCGTTAGTGGTAATGACGAGACACAAGCTCTTTCTCAAATGAATGCTACTGGCGAAACAAGGTCGGGAGAAGAAGTTGAACAAAGTCAAAATGGCGACAACCCAGCTCAAGGAAATAATGACGAAAATGGTGAAGAAGCTACAAACAACGGAGAGACAGCAACTGAACCAAGTGAAGAAGGCGAAGACAATGAAGGTACTGAGCCAAATAACAATGGAAATGACAATGCTGTAAGTAGCAATAGCTCAAGCAGCACTGCAAACAACAACAGCACAAATAATAGTGCAAATAACGCAAACAACAATAATACACAAACACAAACTCAGACTGTAACTACAACAGAAAGAGTTGAAACAACTGAAACATTAGTTGGATATGAAACAGCAGGCATGCAAGCACAAGTACCAGGAGTAAATGCTGACATAGCAAACTTAGAAGCTGCTATTGAGGCAGTTGCAGAAACAAACAATGCTCTTGTTAGCCCAGGGAAAACAATCACATACAATATTACAATAAACGGAAGTGAAGCAGTAGAGGGAATAAATGTATCAGCAGCACTTCCAGAGGGAACAGAATTTGTTGAAGCATCTGACGAAGGTACTTTGAATGATGGTGTAGTATCTTGGAAAGTTGATGTAGACGGAGAAAAAGTTGTATCTTTTATAGTTAAAGTTACAAAAACTGAAGGAGATATAACAGCTTCAGCAGTAGTTAATGGAAAGGCTACAAACACTGTAACAAATACAGTCGATGCGGTAGCTCCAGAAGTTACATTTACACAAATAAAGAGCAATGGTGCAAACCCTAACTATGCAAAAGTTGGAGATGAAGTATGGGTATACTTCCAAGTAAGTGAACCACTTTCAGAAGACCCAACATTTACAATTGCTGGTCAAGAAGCAAGAATAGCTGAAAGACTTGACGGAAGTCAATGGGATGGAACATGGTTTAAATATTCAGCATTAATAAAGATAACTGAAGACATGAACATTCCAGAAGAAAATATGGAATTTACGATAAGCGGAATTTCAGACATAGCAGGAAATACAATTGACCCAATTTCAACAACAACAGACGGAAGCTATGTAATATTCGATAAGACACCTGCAACAATCACAGTACTAGAGTTAAATGATAAAAACTTTGTAAATACTGAAGACCCACAAGTTATAACAGAAGATGCAAATGCATTTTCAACAGTAGTACTAGATAAAGACAGAAACCAACGTACAACGGCAGAGCCAGATGCACCAGATGGAAACAGAGACACATATTATGATAAATTTGGAATAGGCTGGCTAGGAGAAGGTACATTTACGGTTAGAGTTACAGATATAGCAGGAAATGTATCAGAGAAAACATTTACAGTAGATAGAACAGCACCAAGCATGAAAGTTGGAGATGTAGTATATGGACCAGACCATGAAGGAATAATCTATAGCAATACAAAATTTGTAGCTGATGCAATAGATGAGCTAAGTGGAATGAAACAAATATACACAAACGGACATGAAAGAGACAAAATAGATGTAGGAAATGACGGAACATATACATTTAGATTAGTAGACAATGCAGGAAATGAGAGCACATTTACTGTAATAGTAGACATGACAGCACCTGTTAGAAAATCAGCAGATTTCTATGTTACAGGTAAAACATCTATTGTTCAGGGCGACAAGGATGATGAATTAGGTTATCAATTCTTCTATGCAAAAAATGGAGACCAAATTGTATTAAATGCTAAATTCTATGAAGAATTAGCAAAAGTTCCAACATTCGTATTAATTGACAGCAACGGAACAGAATATAAATTAACAGCAGAGTATGTAGGCTTAGACAACAAAGGTGGACACACATATACAACATCTTATGATATTGCTGAAGATGAAGCTAATATGCCAGAAGGCGAAGTTGGATTTAGAATAAGTGATATTGTAGATAAAGCTGGAAATGTTGGAGACAACATAGAAAAAGCATCAAACGGAAGACGTATAGTATATGATAGAACAATACCTACATTAACAGTAAAAGACGGAAAAGATAATAAAGATAGAGAATATACAATAGGTAATGAACCAGACTTTAGCAGAATAAGCTTTGCTTTAGAAGATAATATTCTATTAAAAGAATATGTTATAAATGGTAAAGTTTGTGGGGTTACATCAAATAGATGGTCAGATGCAAATTACTTCGGAAACCTTGAGCAAGTACTAGTAGAAGGTAAAAATACAATAATTGTAAGAGATATGGCTGGAAATGAATCAGCTCCATATGAATTCAATTATGATACAAACGCTCCAGAATATACAGTACTACGTTTACACAATGACACACATTATAATAATGGTGGAGACAAAACTGTTGCTACAAATGGTGATTATATAAGATTTGGCGTACACTTTGCTGAAAAATTGGCTGTTGAACCTACAATCGTACTTGTAGGAGAGGGCGAAAAAGAAAAATTAACATTTACAATGACATATAGAGAAGACAGCTCAAGTGATACAGAGTTTGTATATATGGCAGATGTACAACTTACAGAAGAAATGAAATTACCACAAGGTGAAATTAATTTTAAAGTAAGTGGATATGCAGATGCAGCAGGAAATGTAGGAGCAACTTTAGATTATAATGATGTAAATCATAAAACATACAATAAAGTTGTGTATGATACAGAAACACCTGTAATAGGTACAGATACAGGATTCCCACTATACATTCTTAACTTAAGTGATAAAGAACACCGTCAATATATTAAAAATGGTCAAACATTAAAAGTTGAGGCTAACTTTAATGAAATGTTAGAAGGAGAGCCTACTTTAACAATTGGAAATGAAGGTAACACACAAACTGCACAACTTAAATACAAGGGACAAAATGGAAATTGGTATGTTTATGTGGCTACTATAGAAATAGACAACAGCAAACTTAACTTAGCAGAAGGAACTGTAATACCATTTAAAGTAACAGGAATTTCTGATTTAGCAGGCAACACGCTTGAGCTTGATAATGATGACGTAACATATACATCAGAGTATGGTCAAGTGACATATGACAATGATGCACCAGTGTTAGGCGGTGAAACAGGACACCCATTATATATTTTAAATAGAGATGATGTAAATCGTCGTAAATATATAAGAGATGAAGGAATGTTAAGAGTAGAAGCTAACTTTAGCGAAGAATTAGCAGAAGAACCAGTTTTAACAATCGGTTCAGGTGAAAATACTCAAGTTGCAGAATTAAGGTCTAGCAACTATTCAGAGACAAGTGGAAACTATGTATATGTATGGGATATTGAAATAAACAATAGCATATTACAGTTAAAAGACAATACAAATGTACCATTTACAATTACAAATGTTGTTGATTTAGCTGGAAATGAAACAAGTTTTGACAATGACGATGTAACATATACATCAGAATATGGTCAGGTAGAGTATGACAATACAGCTCCTCAATACCAAACATTGGGAATACTTAATACAACACACATGAATGAGGGAGACGATATAAACTATGTAAGAGACGGAGATAATGTAAGAGTTCTTATATGGTTTAAAGAAAAGCTTGCAGTAGAGCCTAAAATTGCTATAAAGACTAATGCAGAAGCTAATAATGGTTATGTAGAATTAGAAGGTGACAATGCATTTAAATATAGCAATGATGGAAGGGAAAATGTTCATTATTATGTAGCTAACTTTACAGCTACACCAGAAATGAACTTACCACAGGGTCAAATTCAATTCAAAATTTACGGATATGCTGATGCAGCAGGAAATACAGGAGTTGAATTAACTGAAGAAAATATAAACCGTACAGATTATGCACAAGCTATTTATGATACAATAGCTCCAGCAAGAGTATATTCTACAGTAAGATTAAGCCAAGATAAAGAAGATAATCCTTATATTGGTGAGGACAAAAACAAATATTACTATGTAAAGAACGGTGAAGAATTTGAGTTTGCAATGATGTTTACAGAAGAATTAGAGCAAGCTCCAACAGTAACAATTGCTGGAAGAAATGTAGAAATGACATTAAATGAAAAAGTTAAAAAGGAAGAATCAAAATACTTATATGAAGGTACATTAACAATACCAGCAGAGGAAACAGGGTTAGCTGAAGAAACATTAGAAATAAAAGTATCTAACATAGTTGACTTTGCAGGAAATGTAATGGAAGATACTATCCAAACACCAACAAGCAATGGACGTATAGTTGTTTATGATAGAACAAAACCTGTATTTACAAATGTAGAGAATGGAACAACATATGGTCGTGAGGTAACTCCTAGAATAGAGGAAACAAACCTTGATAAAGCAGTTATAACAAGACCAAATGGAGTTACAGAAGCATATAAAATTGATGCTGACGGAGAAGGAGAGGCTGTAAGTGCAAATGGTGAATATACAATCACAGTAACAGATAGAGCTGGAAACAGTGAGACAGTTAAATTCACAATAGATACAAAAGCGCCAGTTCCAACATTTGATTATTCAAACCGCTCAAAAGACGGAACATTCTTTACAACACAAGAGGATATCACAGTAACACTAACAGTTAATGAAGAATTAAAAGCTACTCCAGATGGATGGGAGAAAACAGGTGACAGAACATACACAAGAGTACATGATGCAAATGGAACATATACTGTAGTTCTAGAAGACTTACTTGGAAATACAACAGAGGTTGAATATACAGTACAAAAAATAGACAGAAAAGGACCTGTTATAGACATTGGAGCAACAGAAGTAACATTTGAAGCTGGTAAAGATACACTAACATATCCAGAAAAAGGTAGAGTAGAAGATGACTTTGATGGAGTTATGAATGCAGAAAATCTTGCAGGTGTACACATAAGGTGGTATTATGCAACAGAAGATGGAGAGAAAACTTCAAAAGTAGTAACAGAATTCTCGAATGGAGAATTGTGGGATACAGGACTTGAGCAGCTACCTTTAGGAAAATACTATATCGAATATTATGTATTTGATAATGCAGGAAACCGTGGAGAAGCTCATAAAATATTAACTTTACAAGATACAACTGGACCAGAGATTATAGTTCCTGAGAAAATTACAATGGAGTCTGGTAAAGATGTATTAGACCTAGACGAATATTATGCTAATGGTAAAGTTGTAGATAATTACTTTGGAGAAATGAGCTTTAGTGATGTTAATACAGAAATGTTCTACATGGTAGATGGCAAAAAGGGTGAACGTGTAACAGAATTTTCAAAAGGAGAATTATGGGGTACAACATTAAGAGATTTACCTTTAGGAGATTACTATATTGAATACCATCTAGATGACAAGTTAGGCAACACAGGAACAGCACATAGCATTCTTACATTAAAAGATGACACAGCGCCTGTGATAACATTAAAAGGTGCTAGCAGACAAACAATAGTTATAGGCAGTGGTGATGAGTATGAAGAATTAGGAGCAACAGCTTATGATTTAAGAGACGGTGAGATAACTGTTACAGCTGAGAACATAAGAATAGACTGGGATGGCGATGATGGTAGCGTTAAGTGGAGTGTAAAACAGGAAGACATGAAATATACTGAGCCTGGATGCTACAAAGTTATATACAAAGTATCAGATGCAAGTAGTAATACAAGAGAACTTACAAGGTATGTATATGTTGTAGAACCAACAGAATAAAGCAAAAGATATAAAAAGGTAGATACTTTCTACCTTTTTATACTTAAAGGGGAGGCAAAACGACTTGGCAAAAAGATATAAAGAGAAGGCAAAGAAAAAAAGCAGCCATAAAGTTGTAATTCTTTTATTTTTAATTTTGTTGATAATAGCCATAGGTGTTACTATATATTGTATTAATAGAAATACGGACAACAGCGTGGAAGCAAGTCAGAGTGAAAGTGATGATAATAGTAGTGGTGAGGCGGAAGGCAGCAAGGAGGAGGCTTCGGAGGAGAAGCAAGAAGATGATCCTAAGGAAGAAAGTGCCTCGGGAGATAAGATTAGTCCTTCTGAGCTTAACCAAAAGGTACTTGAAGAAAACGAAAAAGTAGAAGGTGGAAAAATAATTAAAATGCATTATAAGCTAGAGAGCTTAGATGCAGGAAATGTATTGCTCTACTATAGATTGGAAACTGGTACGGTATATGTTGTGGATGTAGATATTTCTTCAAGTAAGATTAAAAGCACAAAAAAATATGAAGAAAATGATTTGGAGAATAAGCAAGAGATTGTAGACAATCTGTCCACAAATATAAATGAGTATTTTGAAAAATACAAGGAAAAATTACAATCAGAAGGAAGGCTGCTAAATGTCATTATTACCGATACCGAAGTAGTTATTAACTTGAACTATGCATAGAACTGATTGAGAAGATAAAAAACTGCATTGGTAAGATTGCTTACTCTGGTGTAGAATATAACAGATTATTTAACAAAAAAATTGAAAACATTAATTTGTTTTCAATTTTTTGTTGATAAAAAAAACAAAGTGTAATATAATGTAGAAAAATGAAGTTTCGGAGGAGCTATCGTGAATATACAAAAGAAGCTATCTAGGTTAGGAATAGAAGTTTTAGATGCAGTGGATAAGAAAGATGTTAATTATATAGCTCATTATATTACAAATGTAATTACACAGACATTTCCTGTTTTGCAAGACCAATACAATGAGATACTTGCTAAAATTCTAAACTGTAAGATGTATTATGCGAAAGTTGGAGAAAATATTGCGGATGTGAATTATGTTTATGATGATGATAGTATTTATATTGAGCAAAATATAGATATTTTCGAACCAAATGAGCAGTTGTTCCGTGAAGTCATACATTATTTGCAAGTTAGAAGAAACAATAAGGGAAAAATAAAAACAATGGGACTTTGCAATTTTTCTGAGTTTTCAATTAAAGGACTTGGGCTTAATGAGGGAATTGTTCAGTACATGGCTGCTAGGATGTTTAAGAATGAAAAGGAGCATATAAATAAATATGGAATATATTTATTTACAATTAGTCCTACGCAATATCCTATGCTCACAAATTTAGTGGAGCAGCTTATTTATCTTTTGGGAGAAAACTCGATAGTGAGGGCTACAATAGGCGTGGACATCGAGTTTGAAGATGAATTTTTTAATGCATTTGAGGAAAAGGGAAATACTATAATAAAAAACATTGATAGAATTTTAGATTTAAAGAGTGAGCTATCTTTGCAGGAAAATGCTAAGAGCGTAGATATGCTTGAGGCCGAGGTGGCAAATTTGTATTTAAATACTCAAGAGATAATGCTAAAGAAATATTATAATAATATAATTCCGAGATTAACTAAAATTGAGGAAGTGGACTTTTATATAGAAAAATTTTTGAGCAATGAGAAGGTATGTGGAATAAAGGACGATTTGGAATTTATTGATGCTTTCAAAGAGTTTAAAGATGAAATAATTAAAAAGTTTGATAAGCAACTTATGAAAATAAGTAGAGAAAAAGGAAGAAATACTTTATCAAGATATAACAAAATTGGAGCACTATTTGGCAAGGTGGCAGGAATATTTAAAGGTTAAAAAGGGGAATTTAACAATGCCTTGTCTACAAGAATATAGAAGGCTCTATAGAAATAATTTTAAAATATTTAATATTAATGTGGAAAAGGCAATTTTCCATGAAAAACGAAATGTTGTAAGTATTGTATTTTTAACAATTGATAAGTTATAATCTTTGCGAACAGTCAAGGCTAAGCAATTGGTTTCGACTGTTTCATTTTTTTGCTCTAGGTCATTTTGGTGCAAGTCATTTTGAGGTAAGCCGTTTGGCTCCAAGCTACTTTGTTGTAAGTCATTTTGTTGCAAAACATTTGGACTTGCAAAGACTTGCCCATTGCCGATTTGTGTTTCTGTGTCTGAGGTTTTTGACTTAGTAGCATTACTTTTGAGGCTATTTTGTTCAACATCAGCTTTGGTTGAGCTGTCTAAAAAGAAGTTGTCATTTTCTGAAATATTGACAACATTTTCATTTTTTTTCAATTCTTCAGTATTTTCCAGAATGCTATCTAATTGTTCCTCGTTTTCAGTAATTAATCCGTCTTTATTAATTACCATGGTTATTCTTCCTTTCTGTTATTACTATGCATAAGTATATCATTAATTTTTCGAGAAGTAAACAAAAAAGTAGTAAATTGTCAAAATATGTGTTATAGAATAATATTTTAACATTTCCATGTATCACAAAGCGAGGTATATGCATATTTTGAAGTGCTGCCCTGGAAATTTTATACAATTTTGTCAAAAATTACAATACGAACTTCAACAAACATATGTTTACTTTTTACCATTCCGATAGTATAATATAAGGGAGGTGCTAATTGTTAGAGGCACCGTAAGAAAGGAAACTGAGTAAAAATGGGAAATACTTTTATGTGCATTGATTTAAAAACATTTTATGCTTCGGTAGAATGTGTGGAGAGAAATCTAGACCCTTTTAATACAAATTTGGTTGTGGCAGATCCGAGCAGAGGCAGAGGGGCAATATGTTTGGCAGTAAGTCCTAGAATGAAAATGCTGGGGGTAAAAAATAGGTGCAGGATATGTGTATTCGGAATTGGTGAGCGCGTTTTTAAGGCTTTATGACAGGACGACAAAGCGAAATGTGGGAGTAAGGAGGATAGGAATTAGTTTTGCAAATGTGCAGGAGACGGAGTATGTGCAGCTAGACTTATTCAAGAACCAGGAGAAAATTGATAAGGAAAGAAAACTAGAGCTTACGATAAGCAAAATAAAAAATGAGATGGGGAAAAATGCGATTTTGCGTGGCATGAATTTTGAGCAAGGAGCAACTACAATGGTGAGAAATAAGCTGGTTGGTGGACACAACGCGGAGTAGGAGTAGACTGCACAATATGTTAAAATGCATAAGCATAATTAAGAAGACGAAAGATAGTGATTAGGCAGATTTGGTGATTTGACGGAAGTATGAGGAGGTTAGATTAAATGAGCAATGGAACAAGTAGAGCAAAACAATTTCTTCCTTTTGATGCATTGGCAGGCTTTAGAGAGGCTTTGGTGGAAAAAGAGATAGAATATGAGGCTAGAAAGGAGCTCGCCGAAGACAGTTTGGAGGAGTTAGAAAACCAATTAAATAGGCTGGAAAGAGGGTGCAGAGCGAAAGTCAGATACTACAAAAACAAAAGATATATGGAAGTGTGGGGGATGGTGACGAATATAGACTACGCCAAAAAGAAGATACAGATAGATGGGGAAAATATAAATGTGTGCGATATTGCTAGAATTGAAGTCGAATAAGGTATTTGGACGCTGGGGCCACTCCTAACTTGCAAAAACTTGCAAGAAAAGACGTGTCCCTACTTTGCAAGTTTGGGTTAGTCTTGAATTAAGACTTTACTTTTGCCAGCATGTATTTTTTCGGTTCCGGCTTCGATTGCTGTTTCATAGTACCAGCATTTAAAGTCTATGACTTTTTCGACTTTTTTCAATTCTTCTATTTGCTTTTGTACAGCGGCTTTTCTGTCCAAAAACAATTCATATCTTTCGTGCAAAGAGTTGTCACCTTCTGAGCATAATTCAATAAATCTATGTATATCTTTAATAGGCATTCCTGTGGCTTTTAGGCATTCGATAATTCTTAAGCCTTGTAAATCATTTTCTGTAAAAGAGCGAATGCCATTTTTATCTCTTTTTATGCTAGGAAGCAATCCTTCTTTCTCATAATATCTTAATGTAGATGCTGTAATTCCTGTTTTTGCAGCAGCTTCTCCTATTGAATATTCCATTTCGCAAACCTCCTCCTTAAAGTTACTTTAAGTTACATAGATATTATATATAGAAAAAGCAGAGTTTGTCAATATGTATAATGCGAAAAAATTCAATAAACTTCAGTTGCAGAACCGATATAAAGTCAAAGGGAAACTGAAAAAATGTAAATCGCAAAATAAAGTCTTTACAAATTAAAAAAGTGATATTAAAATAAATATGTTATAAGTTTTTAATAATATAAAAACTTACGCATATGGCTAAATACATTATGAATATAATGTGATTAGATTGTATTTTATAGCAAAGAATATTTAGCAGAAATGCTTGAATGGAGGTTGTATATGAAAGTTTTATTAGTAAATGGTGGACCTCACCAGAATGGATGTGTACATACTGCATTGGAAGAAGTGGCGAAAACATTAAATAGCGAAGGAGTTGAAACAGAAATTTTTTGGATAGGTTTAAAACCAATAGCAGGTTGCATTGCTTGCAAAAGCTGTGTAAAAACAGGGAAATGTGTATTTGATGATGTGGTGAATGAGTTTGTGGAGAAGGCAAAAGATGCAGATGGTTTTATATTTGGCTCGCCAGTACATTATGCAGGGGCAACAGGTGCTATAACTTCATTTATGGATAGAGTGTTTTACTCAGCATTTAATGGTGGAAAAGGAGATAGGTTTTTGTTCAAACCTGCTGCTACAGTTATTTCAGCGAGAAGGGCTGGAACGACAGCGACTTATGACCAATTGAATAAATACTTTGGAATAAATCAAATGCCTATTATTTCTTCAAGATACTGGAACATGGTGCATGGTGCAACTCCAGAAGATGTAAAAAAGGATGAAGAAGGCATGCAAGTTATGAGAATTTTAGGAAGGAATATGGCATATTATTTGAAGTGCATAGAAGCGGGTAGAGAGAAGGGAATAAACCCACCTGAGCAAGAAAAAACAACTTTTACTAATTTTATAAGGTAAATACAATGAGTGCAATTAGGCTAGACCCAATTGCACGTTTAACATTTTTGGGGCAATGAAAACCCCCTGTTTTACAGGGGGTTCTAAAAGCTTCTTGCTATGAGTAGAAAAATTCCTCCTTTTTGATATAATGAATGTGGTTCGCCAACCGCAAATAAAAATCAAAAAGGAGGAATTTGTCATGAAAGACAAAAATAGTTTAGCACACAGTGCTTGGAATTGCAAATATCATATAGTATTTGCACCGAAATACAGAAGAATGGAAATAAAAGAGAAAGAAAGAAAAATAAGAAAAGGGTTAGGACCACTTAAGTGGTAGCCTGAAAGAGAAATGCGGTTGGCGAAACCGTTCAGTAGGGCTTAAGCCCAGAAGTGCCAGAACAAAAGCCTTCTAGGCTTAGAGCAAACCACCAGTTTTACTGGTGG
>CALXSA010000024.1 GCA_944390995.1 uncultured Clostridia bacterium | reverse complement strand
ATATTTTCTCCTCCTTCCGCACACTAAAAAATACAGTGTGCAATTTTTTTAATTTACACACTGTATTCTACACCCTCTGTATCAAAAGTGTCGGTTTTTCCACTACCCAGGTACATGCCATTCTTCTTCTTGTTGGTCTGCTATTTTATGTACATCGTCTACTGTGACACCAGACTTCAGAATAACTATGGGACGCACCGCAGAGTAGTTAAAATCTTTGCCGCCCAACGAGTTGAATAATTCGAGGATACCTCCGAGGGCGACAAGGTTGCCGTTCACACCCCCTGGACCGAAGAAAGCATAGTCCGAGTAAGCATAAACTCCAGATGAAGCAAGCCAGTATGGTTTTAACATTCCACTTCCTGCTGTTTCCTCAGATAACATATTATACCCTCTCTCGCTTATTGTTGAACCTAGGCTTTGCATATAGTCGTAATTTGGCTCGCTACCGTCAGTTATGCTATAGTAATACGCATTTGCTTTCACTTTCTGACCAATTTGGTCTGAGCTTACTGCACTTGGATAACTCTCTGGTGAGTAATCTCCACTCTGGTAAGTATAACTTGGATAATGCGTTACTTCTCCTATGTTTGTTTTGTTACCATCCGTATTTAATGTGACAGTTCCTGAACCAGGTTCTCCTTCTTCTGGATATGTTACTGTTATTCCACCTAGTGCCCTGTTTATATCCTCTATTTTAATGCTCCTAGTTTCTTGCGCCAAATTATTATTATGGTATAAGCCACATATCTCGTTTAATGTACTTTCACAATTCTTGTACCCCGTTGCTCCTTCTAGAAACAAGTATTGCTTATATGGGTTTTCTGCTGATGCTCCAGCTTGTTTTATTGGACTTCCTAATAGCATTACACTATTTCCATCTTCTGTTAAACCTAGCACTCTCCAATGTGTGTTTGTTGTGTCCTGTGAATATGTTTGGTCTGTTGTTCCTAGGTATCCATTTGAATCAGTATATCCTGTCTTATCCGTTCCAACTGTTACTGGGTCGTGTGGGTCTGGTGTGTAATCTACGTAGTCTCCAACTTCTATCTCTCCGTCTTTAAATGCTTGTACTAATGTTTTTGCCTTGTTTGTGTCTGCCAATATTCCATTTATATAGCTTGCTGCGTCTTCTAGCATTTGCTGTTCGTCTTTTGCTGCCTGCATTGTGTCCTCTCCTGCCTGTTTTGCCTGGTTAATAAGTCCACTATTCAAGGTTATGTTGATTGTCACTGCTGCCAAAATTATCAGTATGACCACTGTAATTATTAGAGCCAAAAGCGTAATACCTCGTTCTACTGCAAATTTTTCCTTTGGAACATTAAACATTGTTTTCCATTTTTTACCAGTTAATGCCCTGTGTTCTTCTTTTAACTTATGCCCTTGCTTAGCTTTATTTGAGTTATTACTATTTTTCTTATTACCTGAAACATACAAAAAGAACGGGTCATCTTTCATAAATGCTCTTTTGCTGTTAAACTGCTCGGTAAAATTTGCTTTTTCTTGCTTTTTCCTATAGCCCGTCCTTCGGTATATATATTCAATTAATCTCTCTTTTCCCTCACTAAAATACGAACAAGAATTCTTTACTCTCTTGCTCTCTCTCTCTCTCTCTCTCTCTCTCTCTCTCTCTTACAACCATGCGGCTTTCGTCATTTTCGTTTTTTCTCATTTTGGCTTTTCCCCCTTACTATACATCTTTTTACCTTAGTTCTATTTTGCGTTTTTTTAATTTTAATACACGTTTTCTTTTAGTATGTATTTATAATATACTAAAAGCATGTATTTGGCAAGTAATTTTTTAAAATTTTTCATTAAACTTTATTTATATAATTGAAAAAGAACGCAAAATACTATATAATCTATTTAGTACGAACTGAAAAATATTATGAAAATATGGATATAAAGTATTATTCAATATATAATAATATAATTAAGGAAAGGATTGATGTGTATGAATAATATAGATTTAATGAACTATTGGATTAGAAGTTCAGACAAAGATTACGATGTTATGTTGGATTTAAAAGAGAAACATAGAAATACATATGCTTTGTTTTTCGGACAATTACTTATAGAAAAGCTATTAAAAGCATATTATGCTAAAATAAATAAAAGTGCTCCATATGCGCCCAAAACACATGAATTAGCTTATTTAGCCAATAAAATGAATATAGCATTAACTGAAAGACAAGAAGATTTACTTGAAACTATTTCGGATTTTAATATGGAAGCACGATATGGAGATTATAAATATACATTTGAATTAAAATGCACAAATGAATATACAGACTTATGGATAGAAAATATAAAGGAGTTGAGAGAATGGTTGAAAGAGTTATTGATAGAGAAATAATGGATATTGTTAATAAATATGTCCAAGTTATTTTAGCAAATTATAAAGTAAAAGCTATTATTTTATTCGGTTCATATGCTAAAGGAACAAACCACAAGGATAGCGATATAGATATTGCCATTATTACTGATGATATAAAATGCAATGATGTTTTTGATGAACAATTAAATTTAAAAAAATTAAGAAGGAATATTGATTATCGTATAGAGCCACATTTAATTGAAGTAGCAGATTTTGATAATGTAGAAACACCTTTTGTAGAAGAAGTGATTAATACTGGAATAAAAGTAGCATAAGGTAGTTTGTTTGTTTTTGTCATATTTGCGCAGAAAATTATTGTTCATATAGACAAGAATTATTTTAGGGCGAAAGGAAAAAACAATCTTTTGTTTAAAATATTTTATTTGCAATAACTAACAACAAGTAGGAAGACTGTAATTTTGTTGCTGTCTTCCTACTTGTTGTTTTGCTTTGTTTGTATATTTCAGTGGTTCTCTGGACGCACTTTCTCATCCTCTATCCACTGGTGCTGTAAAGCTATACCAAAAGTGTCGGGTTTAAGGTATCAAGCATTTACACTTTATTACCATTATTCAGGTGATGTCCAATGCTCCTCATGTGCATATCATGCTTCGTCTTGTTGCTTACCTATCTCATGCAAATCGTCTACAGAGACACTAGATTTTAGAACAACTACAGGGCGTACTTCAAAGTATTATTTTTATATGTTTTTAATTTTCATTTGTAACACATATTAAATAACGTATCACCATTGTGCTCTAACAACCTTTATTGGGCAAGTATTTTTCATTTTCTAGTCACAAATAAGAACCTTGTTGTCTAAGACAATAAGCTGTTTTTTTGCTCCGTCCCAAAAAACAGCCTATTTCACTTCGCAAATTGGTCTTTGCTCGTGCCTTCTGTCTATTGAATACGCACTTCCCATTGTGGTTTTTGCAAGATGTTTTACTTGAGCGCCTACCTCTCCTATTTCAAGCACATTATGAAATCTTCCTTTTGTAACTACTACAGCTCCAATAGAAAGTGATGTAAGTGGGAATTGCTCTATTATGCATTTCCTATTAGGTACTTCTAAATATCCTCTTTCTAAATCTGCCTCATTGAAGTATTTTTGGACTCCTTTGTCGAACTCTGCAATTATTCCCTGGCAGATACCTTCATAATCATCATCGCCTGATACAATTGCTACAAAGTCGTCTCCGCCAATATGTCCCACAAAAGTGTTGCCGCTAGTTGATAGTTTGTCTATATTGTCTACTATTGTTCTTGCAGTGAATTTAATAATTTCATCTCCATTCAAGAAACCATAAACATCGTTATATGCTTTGAAATTGTCTAGGTCTAAATAGAGCATTACAAAATTCTCTTTATTAAGCAGTCTTTTTTTCATCTCGGCTTGTATTTGTACATTTCCAGGAAGTCCTGTAAGTGGGCTCACCCTTCTGTTTGTATCTAAAAGTCTTATTATATTCTTTATAGTATAATATAAGTATTCATTGTCGATTGGAGCTTTGATATAGTGTTCTACACATTCTCTCAAAACCTCTATTCTATGCTCTTTTTCAACATTCGAAGATATAACAATAATTGGAGTGATGCTATTGTCTTCGTTAAGCCTAATTCTTTTACACACTTCAATTATGTTTTCATCAATCTGGTCCTCATTTATTATAATAAGTGAAGGTATGTTCTTTAGCATCTCGTCAATTTCTTCTGAGTTTACTTTTTTAAGCTTGATTTCTTTATCTTCCTTAAACATGCTATTTATAGCCTTTTTTAATTCGAGTCCATTATCTATAACATATATCTCTTGAGCCATAACAAGTTCCTCCTATGTACAATTTCATTTTTTATCTTTAACTTTATTTTTGTACTCTTTTATTTTTTCCTTTATATCTTTTAATTCAATTTTCTGTGTCATAAATTTTGCAATATTCTCAGAATTCATCTCTGGGAATGCTTTTCTTAATCTTATAATTCTTTTGTACACCTTAATTTTAAGCATAAATTGTTTTTCTCTCATGTCATCAATAAGTTTTTGTGTAGTTTCTTTGTAGTTTTTTCCTAAGACTTCGGCACTCTTTAACTCTTTTAGCTTTTCCTTTATGCTTTCGCCTATTTCAAATACTTGTCTTAGTTTCTTGTCTATAGACATTGTCTTAAACATTGTAATTATCATGTCAACAAAAATCGCAACGCATAAAGCCACATCAATATATATCAAAATATTACCCGGAATTAGGCTTGTGGCTTTTTCAATCTGAGGCTGTATGACAAAGACCAAAAGGACTCCCAATATTCCCCAATATATTGAATTCTTTAAGCAGACACGTCCATGTATGTTGAATTTTAGGGCTGAGTAGTCCCAATACTTTGTTTTAAATAATTTTTCTAATACAACAGCCACAAGGTATTCCCAAATTGAAAACCACAAAAAGCTGATTATAAAGATAACAAAGATATTGCTTGAGACATTACCTAGCATTAGCATAAGAACTGCTGCTATTCCATACATAGGACAAAAAGGTCCATACAAGAACCCACTGTTTGTCGCTTTTTTAAATATAATTGTTTTATATACTGATTCCAAGCACCAGCCCAGAAACGAATATATTATAAAATAAAATATTATTTTATCTAGCATACTCGAACTCTGTTGCTCCTTCTGAAGTTATTCCATTAACATTTGTTAATTTAATGCTAATTGTGTTTGTTCCTTCAATTAAATCTAATGAGAAAGCTGCTTCTGTTCTATTTAGGTCAGGCATATTGTAAACTGTACCATTCAAGTTTACTTCAATTGAAGCAAGTCCATCTGCATCAGATGCTTCAATAATTAATTTTCCTTGTTCATAGTCTATATACATATTGTTAATTGTAGGTCTTTCAGAAGATATAACAACTTCCTGTTCCTCAGTAGCAGTGTTACCTGCCGCATCCACTGCTGTTACGAATATGGTGTGTGTACCTCTGCCTAGTTCTTCTTCTCCCACTGCATATTCGATTGCGGTATCTTCCTCATTGTTTTTGTCTACTCTCTTTTCTTCCCCATCATCTATTTGATATGTCATATATCCTATCTTAGTTTCATCTGTCACATTAATTCTTAGTCCGCTATATTGCTTGTCTATGCTTATAGATGGCTTTGCTATATCAATTCCATCTAATATAATTTCTTTAGTATATGTTACTGCTCTACCTGTTTCGTCCTCTAAAGTTATTGTCAAAATGTTATTCTCACTTGGCAATATAATTTCCTGTGTGAAGCTTTTGCTCTCTACTGGAACTGACCTCTGCTCTGAATTCTGCCAGTTGTATTTGAATCTCTCAATTAAATTTACACTTTCCACATTCACAATTAGAGTATCATTTTCTCTATGCATTGTTATGTTTGCTAAATCTTCTGTGCTTGTACCTTTGCTATTAACATACAACCCATACGAACTATGTCCTATTAAAAATAGGCCAAACACTATAATTACAACAGCGAAAAATCTAATAATATTTTTTATTTCAACAGGGCCTGAGCTGCCCCTTTGTTTCTTTGTTTTTTTCTTTTTATTATTCTCAACCATTAAAATCTGATTCATTGCATTCCTCCATACGTTTTTGATTATATCATATGGTGTTTACAAAGTAAATAAGTATTGGAGTTTTTTTGAAAAGTTCAAAAAAAGAAAGCAGCTCTTTAAACTGCTTTCTTTGTACTTTTGCTCTTGGTTATTACCTTATAGTACAAATCTCTTAATCAAGAATATTCCGCCTGCTGTTATTACAAGTACTGTTCCTATTACTAATGCATAGTTTTCTCCAATACCTGTTACTATTGATAGTACTACTGATGCCTCGTCTATGTCGTCTTCGCCTTCTACTTTGTTGTCTGGTGTTGAGTCTATATCGTCGTCGCTATCTTCCGAAATTTCTGCCCAGTTTTGCTTTACACCAAGGTTTGTTTGTCCGTTTATCCATCTTAATGTAATCTCTACTACTCTACTATCTCCTGGTTCTAGCAACACGTCTTTTAATTGGTCTGTTGTTACTGTTTTGCCGTCTTCTGATAGCACCCAGCCTTCATTGTCTTCTTCCACAAACCTTAGGCCTTCTGGTATATAGTCTTTAATTTCGTATGCATATCCGGCCTTATTTCCTTCATTTGTAATACGTATTTGGTATGTAAATTTAAGCACCGAATCTTCTATTTTATGGTTTCCAAGCTCTATTTTAACTACTTCTTCTGGGTCATCTTCAAATTTGTGACCAGTCTCCTCAACTGTTGTCTTTCCGTCCAATGTCATTGTTACTTTTGATATAATCTTTCTTAATGCCAAGTCGAAGTATGTTACTTTTACTTTTTCTATGTCGATGTCATCTTCATCGTCATTGTCATTGTCTGGTGTTGAGTCTATATCTACTACTGGTTCTCCGTTTTCGTCAGTGTCTTCAGAAATCTCAGCTGTGTTAATTAACACTCTATCTGATGTGTTTGGCTCAGTTACTCTAAATGCAATCTGCAAATCTCTATAGTCTGGTTGTGACATTGTGTCTTGATTGAAAGCTGCTAGCAGGTTGTCTCTACCCGTTTCGTCCGCCTGAGCTTTTGATAAGTAGTCTGTTCTTATACTTACCGCATCTGCTACATTTTCTGTAACTTCTCCGTTTGCATCATACATTACCCATCTGTATTCAGTATTTACACTATTGTCCGGTAAGAACTCCAAACCTTCTGGCAAATCGTCCTTTACTTCTTCCGCATATCCTGCTAAAGTTCCTTCGTTATACACTCTAAGTGTGTATATTACAATATCGCCATTTGCAACTTCAACCGGGTCTTTTGTATGTGTGTATACATATTCGCCATCTTTAATACTAAATACTGGAACTCTATTGGTAATTTCCTCGTCGTTTACTCCTGTTATAAACTTTCTTAAGCTTAAGTCAAATGCGTTATTCTCTATTACAACTTCAATTGTATCTCCATTTACTCTAACATCTGCTACTCCTCCACTTGCTCTGCTTGAAGCCTCGTTTGCACTTGCATTTACGTCTTCGCCAGAGTTTGTATTAGCTGCCAGCTTAATTCCATTTGAAGTTGTGTTTATCTGCTCATTATTGCTAAATTTCTTACTAGAAAGTTTTAGACTTCTTACGCTGTCTGCACTTGCTAGCTTTAGTGTATTAGGTTCTATCACATTGTTTGAGGCAATTTTTCTCTCGTCTTCTGTTCTTTCTCTTATGGTTCTTTTTGCATTTTCGGCAACATTGTTTAGTATGTACCCTTCTTGTGCCGCTTCGCTAGAGTTTTCTTGCTCTGTCTTTGCTAGTTCCACATTCCTATTGCTTACTTTTGCTGTGTCAGTTGTCTCGTTCTGCTCTCCGGCATTTTCCTCTGTGCTAGTTTCTTGCTGTTTTTTTGCTCCGTCCCCAGAATCAGCATTTGCTGTAATCACATATTCGCCATTTACTAACCTAATTTGAACTTGTATTGTAATTGGCTCAGGCAATACTTCGTATCCTTTTGGAGCTTCTTTTTCAGTTATTACAAATGTACGGTCTCCTTCTTGTTCAATATTAAAGTTGTCTATTAGTATTTCTCCGTTTTCATTTGTTTTTAGGTCATCAAAAGTGTTAATTACTGTTCCTTCTGTATTTACTTCTTCAACTTTAAACACTGCATCTTGTAATCTATTTCCAAGTCCATTCTGCTTGATAAGTTTAATCTTAAAGTCTCCTGTTGCTACTGGAAGTACTAGCTCCTCGTAATCGTCGTCGTCTTCATAGCCCCAGCCCTTTTCTGATTCTCCTGGGTTGTAATTTTCCTTTTGCTCCTCTGTTAAGTTTTCTGGTGTTGAGTCTCTGTCTTTTGCATCGTTTCCTTCCTCATCTGTTGCCTTTGTTATTTCTGCCACGTTCTTTAGTTTCTGCTCAGTTTGTCCCTTTATAGCAACAACTTCACACTCTATTTGTACATCCTTGTAATCTAATGTTGTTCCATCAAATGCATTTATTAAGTCATCTGCTAATGCTGTGGTAACTACAGTCCTTCCATCTCCGTTTGGGTTTGTCCAGCCATATTGAGCATTTATTTCACTATCTTCAACAAATCTCAAACCTTCTGGTAAGTAGTCTGTTATCTCGGCTGCATGTCCTGCTTTTTCTCCTTCGTTGTATACTCTTATTGTATATACAACTCTGTCTCCTGTTTTTACTTGTAGTGGCTCTTTTGTATGTGTTTTCTCTGCTGTTGTTGTATTTCTATTAAATAAGTTTTGTTTTGTTTCGTCGCTTATTTGTGGTGTTCTATCAACTGCTGGGGTTCCGTTTGTTGCAACTGGACTTCCATTTATTGTAGTAATGAACTTCCTTAGTGCTAAGTCAAAGTATGAGTTTTCTATTGTTATTACAATTGTATTATTTTCTTGCACTTCAAGATTTAGTATTCTTCCACCAAGTGTTGGGTCTTCGTTTAAAATTCTAGCCTCTGCCACGTATTTTCCGTCAACGATGTCAAGATTTACTCTTAAAATTATAGCTTCTTGTAGTGGTTCATATCCATTTGGCACATTAGTTTCTCTTATATAATAATCTCGTGTCCAACTAAGTATTTCTATTCTTCCAGTTGAAAATTCTCCATTTTCGTCTGTTTGGTATTCCCCTGCTATTGACTCTTGCGCTCTTGTGTCTTCTAGGCTATCAAGTCCGCCTTCATATATCTCAAAAGATACATCTGGCAAGCCATTTCCAATACCATTTACTTTTACAACTTTTATCTCATAGTCTCCTGTTGCTCCTGGTAAATATAGCTCCTCATAATCGTCATCATCTTCGTATCCCCAACCTTTTTCTGACTCTCCTGGGTTGTAGTTATTCTTTTGTCCTCCTGTAAGATTGTCAGGTGTTGAATCTCTATCTTCTCTCTCATTTCCTTCTTCATCTGTTGCCTTTGTTATTTCAGCTACGTTTTTCAAGGTTGTTGGGAATCTATAAATTTCAGCTACAACTTCGCACTCTATTTGCACATCTTTGTAATCTAGTGTTGTTCCATCAAACGCATTTATCAACTCACCTGCCAATGCTGTTGTAACTATAGTCCTTCCGTCCCCATTTGGGTTTGTCCAGCCATACTGAGCATTTATACTGCTATTTTCTTTTAGTTTCAATCCATCTGGTAAGTAATCTGTTATCTCAGCTGCATGTCCTGCAATTTCACCTTCGTTATATACTCTTATTGTGTATACAACACTATCTCCTGTATTAACTTGTAAAGGCTCCTTTGTATGAGTTTTCTCTGCTGTTGTTGTATTTCTATTAAACAAGTTTTGCTTTGTCTCATCGCTTATTTGTGGTGTTCTATCAACTGCTGGAGTACCGTGTGTTGCAACTGGGTTTCCATTTATTGTAGTAATGAACTTTCTTAATGCCAAGTCAAAATATGAGTTTTCTATTGTTATCTCTACAGTGTTTCCATTTACTTCAACACTCTTTACAGCGCCATTCGCAATGCTTACAGTCTGCGCATCTTCATTTACATTCAAATTATCTGTTTCAAGACTGATTGTAGTTGCCAACATCTCTGCTGCATTAAAGTTTTGTCCTTGCAAATTGCTTTGGCTTACGTCTTCCTCTGCTCTAACAGCCTTAGCTTCAGTTACAGTATATACACCATCTACTATTTCTATCTTGACTTCTAGCCTTATAGGTTCTGCTAAAAGCTCGTATCCGTCTGGTGCAGCATTTTCTGTTATAACAAATGTGTATGTTCCTACCCCAGAAATGTTTATTCTATCTGTTACAACCTCTCCTGCTTCGTTTGTTGTAAGATTGTCATATGTGTTTACAACATCTCCATTGCTATTTAACTCCTCAACTTTGAAAGTCGCTCCTGACAACCTGTTTCCAAGTCCATTAACCTTTATTAGTTTTAATTCGAAATCTCCTGTTGGTGCTGGAAGTACTAACTCCTCGTAATCGTCGTCGTCTTCGTAGCCCCAGCCTTTTTCTGACTCTCCTGGGTTGTAATTATTCTTTTGCTCATCTGTTAAGTCTTTTGGCGTTGAGTCTCTATCTTTCGCGTCGTTTCCTTCACCATCTTTTGCCTCTGTAATCTCTGCTACATTTTTCAAACTCGTTTCGCGTTCTCCAATCTCAGCCACAACCTCACACTCAATCTGCACAAATTGTGCTCTAAGCTGAGCTGTCCCATCTACATTTTCAACTTTATATATAATGTCATCTGCTAATGCTGTTGTGACAATGGTTCTGCCATCACCGCTTGGGTTTGTCCAGCCATACTGTTTATTTATTTTGCTGTCTTCTACAAACCTCAAGCCATCTGGCAAAAAGTCTGTTATTTCTGAAGCATATCCATCCACGCTTCCTTCATTGTATATCATTATTGTATAAAGTACTCTATCACCAGTTTTTACTTGTATAGGCTCTTTTGTATGTGTCTTTTCTGCTGTATTTATGCTTCCATTTAATAGTCCGTCAATTTGTTGTTGCGTAATTCGCGGTACTCTATCATACTCTGTCGTTTGGTCTCCAGAAGTTATAGAGGTAATGTATTTTCTTAGAGCCAAATCAAACTCCTCAACAACAACTTTCTCAAAGTCGTCATCATCTTGTTGACCTGGTATGTATTTATCCCCTCTATTTATCTCGTCATCTCTATAATTAGGAAGTGTGCTATCATTAGGATAAGTTACATTTCCAGGTTGAGAATCTATATCTGTTACTTGGTTTTTGTCTTCGTCAATATGTCCTGTAATATCTGCGATGTTTGTTAATTTCTCCCCAGGTAAAGCAGTATCTTTTACCTTACATTTTATTTGTACATCAATATAGTCCAAAGTAGTACCATTAAATGCATCAAGCAAAACTTTATCTGTTCCTGTTTTCCTATTTGCATAGATTGCGTCTCTTGCTGCTGCATGTTGCGAGTCTGGTGATGTAAGGTCTGTTGTAACTGTTCTGCCATCTGCATCTAGAACCCATCCTCTTTCTTGGTTAAAGCTATCATTTACAAACTCTAGATTTGTTGGTAAATAGTCTCTAATTTCAGTTACATATCCATTTAATTCACCCTCGTTGTACACTCTAATTGTATATATTACCTCATCTCCAACTTCCACTCCTAAAGTTTCTTTTGTGTGGTTGTATGTAGCTGTTGTTGCAGCACCTGAAGCAAGCGCTGTTACATCAACTTGTGGCGCTCTTAAATAATTTCCTTCTGCATCTTTTAATTCTGTGTCATTAACCGCAGTAATAAATTTTCTCAAGCTCAAATCAAATGACTTTTTAGGCAAAATTAAGTCCTCAAAATCGTCATCATCTTCTTGGCTTTCTTCCCCATAGTTTTCCAAATCTCTAACATTCTCTGGAGTTGAATCTCTATCCTCTACTGGTTCGCCTTCTGTATCAGTTATTTCTGTTATCTCAGCTATGTTTTTAAGTTTTGTGTCACTTTTCCCTGCTTCTGCTGTAACAACACATTCTATTTGTAAATCTAAGTAGCTTAATTTTGTACCATCAAAGCCAGGTATAACTTCTCCGTCAAGAGCATGTGTAAGAACAATGTCTCCATAACCCAAGTACCATCTTAAGTTAAGATATCCCCAGCCATTATCCCTGTTTATATCACTATCTTCTTTGAATTCTAGTCCATCTGGTAAATAGTCCGTTACCTCTCTTACTATCGCATCTTCTTCCCCTTCGTTATATACCCTTATTGTATATACAACAGTATCTCCAGTTTGTACTGTTAATGGGTTTTTAGGATGTATTTTTTCCGCAGTTGTTGTCCTTCCATCTCTTAAATCTGCTAATGTATCACTACTAATTTGTGGCTCCCTACTTGGTTCCACAGGCACATTATTTATTGAAGTAATAAACTTTCTTAGCGCTAAATCGTATATTTTTTCTTCCTCATATGTAATCTCTTTAGAGTCTGTATAATCTTTCTTTTCCCTATCAACTATTGCTACTGGTTGGTCTTCTCCTGGTGCATTTTCAACTGACCAATATTGTATAGTCGTCTCAAAATATGAACCATTTATTGTAAAAATTAGTCTCTCTATGTTAGTTGTGTCTGGTAAAACTATGAAGAAATTCTTTCCAATTGTTTCTTCTAAGCTGTTAAATCTCTTTCCACTTTCATCCTGTAATGTTGGGCTTAAAGTTTCTCCATTGCCATTTTGAAACACTCCTTCTAGTGTGCCAGTAGTTTGGCTTATCTGCTCTATTCTATATGGTCCTATTACATAATTGTTTCCATCTTGAGCCACGCTAACCTGTGTTTCTGCTATTTCATATGGCTGACTTGCTGTACTTGGCTTATATGTTGCCCCCATAGATGTTGCTGTCTGTACAAGGTATCTGTATAGTTTTTGTGCAGCTATTGCTCTGTTCCAGCCATTTGTAAAATATGTATTATCACTTAAAGACATATAATTTCTATCATATCCCGGGTCTACAGTAACGTGTAAATCAAAGTTTCCATTTGTACCTGCATCGTAATTTCCATCTCCCATGTTTGTAAAATGCCATACTGCAAGCTGCTGTACCGCATCTATATCATCATCTGTTAATAAGTTTTCTTGTATTCCTGCTGCTGCAAGTAATTGGCTCTTAAACTCTGCTGCATCCTGAGCTTCATTTCCAACCGGAGTTGATGATGGTGCAACATATACGTTTTCAAGTAACCATAGTAAAGAATTATATGTCTCACTACCAGGCTCTGGAATAGCAACATCATATGGTGATACAATTGAATCAGGGTCTTTCATATTAAAATACTCCGTATAATGTCTAATTGCTGGAGTACCACTACCAAAAATCTCAGAACCAAAGCCAGGTCCTGCCCTTAAACAATATATTGTGCTATCGTAATCATATGTAGTTTGGTTTGCCTCATATTCCACAATTTTCCAAATATTTTTGTCAAATGCCTGATAGCCATAACCGGTTGACCTTAGTGGCTGTATACCTAGATACTTACTTCCAGTAGCTGCATTTGAAACATTAAGCACTCCTCCAAGTATAAGTGCAATCAAAGATAGTACAAAAGTTACTATTACTTTTTTTACTCTCATATGTCTACCATCCTCTCTTATCAATAATTGAATAGAAACTAAATTTTCCTTCTATACTTTATAATTTACTATATTATATATTTTACAAACTTGCTGTACCTAAGTCAATCGCAGTTTTTTCCAGTTTTTTATCCCCACTTTTTTGTGCTTACGGAAGGTACTTTTCCACAATCTATCCCTATTTATTAAATTTATATTACATTTTTGTAACAATTTTGTATTATATGAAAATTAACTCTAGTTTTTTCTCCTTAAAATCTGCTCAACCGCAAATTTCCGTAGATTTAGTGTAAAACTGTTTTTTTCCTCCGTCCCCAAAAACAGCAAAAAACTGTTTTTAGGGACGGAGGAAAAAAACAGCAAGAAAAAAAGAAAGCAATCTAAGCTGCTTTCTTTTTAATTACTTACTTTTTATAGTACAAATCTCTTTATCAAGAATATTCCTCCTGCTGATATTACAAGTACTGCTGTTATTACTAATGCGTAGTTTTCTCCAATACCTGTTACTATAGATAGTACAACTGATGCCTCGTCTATGTCGTCCTCTCCTTCTACTTTGTTGTCTGGTGTTGAGTCTATATCGTCGTCGCTATCTTCTGAAATCTCTGCCCAGTTTTGTTTTACACCAAGGTTTGTTTGTCCATTTATCCATCTTAATGTTATTTCAACTACTGCGCTATCTCCTGGCTCTAGCAACACATCCTTTAATTGGTCTGTTGTTACTGTTTTTCCGTCTTCTGATAGTACCCAGCCTTCATTGTCTTCTTCCACAAATTCTAGTCCTTCAGGTATGTAGTCCTTTATTTCGTATGCATATCCTGCTTTCGTACCTTCATTTGTAATACGTATTTGATATGTAAATTTAATTACTGAGTCTTCTATCTTGTGGTTTCCAAGCTCTATTTTAACAACTTCTTCTGGGTCATCTTCGAATTTATGACCAGTTTCCTCAACTGTTGTCTTTCCATCTAATGTCATTGTTACTTTTGATATAATCTTTCTTAGTGCCAAGTCAAAGTATGAAACTTTTACTTTCTCTATATCAATGTCGTCTTCATCGTCGTTGTCATTATCTGGTGTTGAGTCTATATCCACCACTGGGTCTCCGTTTTCGTCACTATCTTCAGAAATCTCAGCTGTATTAATTAGCACTCTATCTGATGTATTTGGTTCTGTTACTCTAAATGCAATTTGTAAGTCTTTGTAATCTGGTTGTGACATTGTCTCTGGATCGAAGCCTTCTATCAAGTTGTCTCTACCTGTTTCGTCTGCTTGAGCTTTTGATAAGTAATCTGTTCTAATACTTACTGCATCTGCTACATTCTCTGTAACTTCTCCGTTTGCATCATACATTACCCATCTGTATTCAGTGTTTATGCTGTTGTCTGGTAAGAATTCCAAGCCCTCTGGCAAATCATCTTTTACTTCGTCAGCATAACCTGCTTGTGGTCCTTCGTTGTAAATTCTTAATGTATATATTACTATGTCACCATTTGCCACTTCTACTGGGTCTTTTGGATGTGTATATACATACTCTCCATTTTCTATACTAAATACTGGTACTCTGTTGCTAATTGCTTCATCATTTACACCAGTGATAAATTTTCTTAGCGCCAAGTCAAAGTAATTTACTTTAATTTTCTCAATGTCTATATCGTCCTCATCTGGCTCGTCATTATCTGGTGTTGAGTCTATATCTTCTACAGGCTCTCCATTTTCGTTGCTATCCTCAGATATTTCAGCTGTATTAATTATTATTCTATCTGATGTGTTTGGCTCTGTTACCTTAAATGCAATTCTTACTTCTTTATAGTCTGGCTCGTTCATTGTCTCTGGGTCAAATGCTTCTAATAGATTATCCCTTCCAGTCTCATCTTCTTGAGCCTTTGATAAGTAATCTGTTCTGATGCTTACTGCATCTGATACATTTTCTGTAACCTCTCCATTCGCATCATACATTACCCATCTGTAGTTTATGTTTGTATCATTATCTGGTAAGAATTCCAAACCTTCTGGTATATCATCCTTTATTTCGTCTGCATATCCTGCAATGTCACCTTCGTTGTAAATTCTTAAAGTATATATTACAGTGTCTCCTGTTTCTACTGTGATTGGGTCTTTTGTATGTGTGTATGTATATTCTCCATCTACTATGCTAAATACAGGCTCTCTATCTGTAACAACTTGGTCATTTACACCTGTGATGAATTTTCTTAAGCTTAGGTCAAACTTTTGAATAACCACTTTGTCAAAGTCGTCGTCATCTTCTTGACCTGGGATGTAATCATCACCTCTGTTTATCTCATCATCTTTGTAATCTGGTAACGTACTATCTGATGGTAATGTAACATTATCCTCTGTTGAATCTCTATCAGGTACTTCTTCTTTGTTAGAATCTCTGAAGTCTGTTATCTCAGAAATGTTTGTTAATTTTTCCTCAGCAACTGCTGTATCTTTAACCTTACATTTTATCTGAACATCAATGTAGTCTAATGTTTGTCCATCAAACGCCTCTAATATTACTTTGTCTGAACCTTCTTTTCTGCTATCATATATTAAATCTCTACTTGCAGAGTTTGTTGTGTCAGGAGAAGTTATTGTTGTTTTAATTGTTCTTCCGTCTGCGCCTAACTCCCAGCCATATTGAGCATTAAATGTATCATTTACAAACTCTAGGTTTGCTGGCAAATAATCAGTTATTTCATATACATAACCATCAATCTGTCCTTCATTGTATACCCTAATTGTGTATATTACCTCATCTCCAATTGATACAGCTACAGGCTCTTTTGGGTGATTGTATATTGCTGTAGTAGAACTTCCTGCTGCCAAGCCTGTTACATCAACTTGAGGCTCTCTTAAATAATTTCCCTCGTCATCTTTAAGCTCTGTATCATTTACCGCAATGATAAATTTTCTTAAGCTTAAATCAAAATATTGTCCTAATATAACTAAATCTTCAAAATCGTCGTCATCTTCTTGACTGGTATTTCCATAATTGTCTTTATCAACATTATCTGGTGTTGAATCTCTATCTGTCATGTCGTTTCCTTCAGAATCTGTTGCACCTGTGATTTCAGCAATATTCTTAAGGTTAATATCATCTTGTCCTACATGCGCTGTAACCTCGCACTCCACTTGTACATCTAAATATGAAAGTGTAGTTCCATCAAATGCTGGTATGACTTGTCCTGCAAGCGCATCTGTAGTTATTTCATTTCCTGTGCCAGCTGTCCAACCATTATCTGTGTTTATCTGGCTATTAGCCTTTAGAGCTAAACCTTCTGGTAAGTAGTCGGTAATCTCAGTTACTATACCATCAACTTCACCCTCGTTATAAACTCTGATTGTGTATATTACACTATCTCCTGTTTTTACTGTTAATGGGTCTTTTGGATGTATTTTTTCAGCTGTAGTTGTTGAGCCATCTGCCAAATCTCCCAATGTATCATCACTTATCTGAGGTTCTCTATCTACTGTTGGTGCTACCCCATTAATAGAAACAATAAATTTTCTCAATGCTAAATCGAATATCTTTTCTGGCTCTTGTGTAAGTTCTGTAGAATCGCTATATTCTTTTTTCTCCCTATTAATTATTGCTACTGGTTGGTCTTCACCTGGTGCATTTTCCACTGACCAGTACTCAATTGTTGTTTCAAAATATGAGCCATTTATTGTAAATGTAATCTTTTCTATGTTTGTTGTGTTAGGTAAAACTATGTAAAAGTCTTTTCCTACTGTGTCTTCTAAGCTGTCAAACTTTTGTCCTCGTTCATCTTGGAAAGTTGGGTTTAAAGTCTCTCCATTACCATTTTGGAATGTTCCCTCTAAAGTTCCTGGTGTTGTACTTGTTTGTTCAATTCTAAATGGACCTATTACATAATTGTTGTTATTGTCATTTGTCACTGTTTTTGTTGTATCTGCTATTTCATAAGGCTGACTTGCTGTACCTGGCTGATAAGTTGCTCCCATAGAAGTTGCTGTTTGTACAAGGTATCTGTATAGCTTTTGTGCAGCAATTGCCCTATCCCAGCCATTTTCAAAATACATGTCATCGCTTAATGACTCATAATTTCCATCTGTGCCAGGATACACTGTAACATGTAAATCAAAGTTACCTGTTGTTCCAGCATCATAGTTGTTGTCGCCCATGTTTGTAAAATGCCATACTGCAAGCTGTTGCACTACATCAATATCGTCATCTGTAAGTAGACCCTCTTGAACTCCAGCAGCTCTTAATAGCTGGCTTTTGAACTCTGCTGCATCTTGAGCTTCAGTTCCAACAGGGTTTGATGATGGAGCAACATATACATTCTCTAGTAACCATAACAAAGAATTATATGTCTCACTACCAGGCTCTGGAATAGCAGCATCATATGGTGACACTATTGAATCTGGGTCTTTCATATCAAAATACTCTGTATAATGTCTTATTTCTGGTGTACCACTACCAAAGTTGCTAGAACCAAAACCAGGGCCTGCCCTTAAACAATATATTGTGCTATCGTAATCATATGTAGTTTGGTTGCTTTCATATTCAACAATTTTCCATACATTCTTCTCAAAAGCCATATAGCCATAGCCACTTGCTCTTAACGACCTAATGCCCAAATATTTGCTTCCATCTGCCGCATTAGACTCATTAAAGCCCCCTGCCACAATAAGTGCAAGCAATGTTAATACGAAAATTAGTACAATTTTTTTAAGTCTCATTTTACCTACCATCCTTTTTCACCTTTTATACTATATTATATTGTAGTTATTTTTTTGTTTTTCGTCAATATCAATTTATTCCAGTTCTCCCATTATCTGCACAAATGCCAAATATATGCTTACGGATAATGAAAACCTGAAATATTACAGTCATATTACAATTATATTACATTTTTGTAATATTTTCAATGGTTTTGGTGGTTTTTTTGCGAATTTGTTAGGGAAAAAGGAAAAAGGAAAAAAATTTCTCATACCTATTGACTTTTGAGTTTGTTTTTGCTATTATATTAATTGTTCTGTGAATGAAACGCGGGAATAGCTCAGTTGATAGAGCGCTGCCTTGCCAAGGCAGAGGTCGCGGGTTTGAGCCCCGTTTCCCGCTCCATTTTTTTATTAAAACGTATTTTCACATTCTTAGAAACTTTAACCTTGTTGGTCATGAAATTTCTTAATATAAAATATTAAAAAAATCGTACTATTTTTTATTTATGCGCATATATATTGTGTAGAGACTATTTACTAAGTCCAATATGGTGCCATAGCCAAGTGGTAAGGCATGAGTCTGCAAAACTCTGATCCCCGGTTCGAATCCGGGTGGCGCCTCCAATTTAAATAAGTTTAGACAGTTATGGCGGAGTATTATAAAAAAGTTTGAATAAAAAATGTTATTTGACATATTATAA
>CALXSA010000023.1 GCA_944390995.1 uncultured Clostridia bacterium | reverse complement strand
TCAATGTGCAAAAAGCACACCTGCGGTTTTCTCGCTCGTTCGCCTTGCTAAAACACAATTCTTTTCACAACTAGATAGAAAGAGTAAATTTTGACTTTGTGTTACTGCAAATTAAAAATCGATTCTTTCAAAAATTACGGAGCAGAGGAAGATAATTGGTTTTGGCGTTGTTGAACAATTACAGAATAGGGAAAAGGTGAAGGACGGAAGTTAGAGATTAGAGATATAAATCAGTTTTCTCTGATACCTAACTTTCTAATTCTCTGACCTTCAAAGGAGGCTAGAATGGCAAATAAGGATTATTATGAAATATTGGGAGTAGATAAGAATGCAAGTGATGAAGAATTAAAGAAGGCTTTTAGAAAGCTTGCTAAGAAATATCATCCGGACGCTAATCCTGATAACAAAAAAGAGGCGGAAGCTAAATTTAAAGAAGTTAATGAGGCTTACGAGGTATTGTCGAACCCTGAGAAAAGGAAGATGTACGACCAGTTTGGTACAGCTGACCCAAGCCAAGGTTTTGGTGGAGCTGGAGGACCATTTAATGGAAGAAACGGGTACTATTCTTATTCTTCGTCAGGTGGGTTTGATGGCTTTGGCGATTTTGGCGATTTGGGAGATATATTTTCATCTTTCTTTGGAGGAGGTTTCAGTGGCAGAGGTTCTAGAAACAACAATGGTCCGAAGCAAGGTGCAGATTTAAGATATAATCTTGATATAACCTTTGAAGAATCTTTCCTAGGAACAGAAAAGCAAATTAATATTACGAGAAATGAGACATGCAATACGTGTCATGGAAGCGGTGCAAAACCTGGAACGCAAAAGCAAACATGCAATATGTGCCATGGTACAGGACAAATAAAACAAACGCAAACAACTATTTTTGGCCAAATGCAAACTGTAAGACCATGTACAAATTGTAATGGTACTGGTGAAATAATTCCGGAGCCATGTGTGGAATGTAGGGGAAAGGGTACTGTAAGAAAGCAAGTTAAAGTTACAGTAAAGATACCAGCAGGAATTGACGAGAACCAAACCATAGTGCTTCGTGGAGAAGGTGAACCAGGAGAAAAAGGTGGCGCAAAGGGCGATTTATACATAACAGTCCATGTAAAGAGGCATAGTATTTTTACAAGAAAGGGACAGGATGTTCTTTGTGAAGTGCCTATTACATTTACACAAGCTACATTGGGTGCAGAAATAGAAATTCCAATGGTTGATGGTAGTAAGGAAAAATACAAAATTCCTGACGGAACTCAGCCAGGAACTAAATTTACAATAAGGGGCAAAGGCTTTAAAAATATTAATAATAGTTCACAAGGAAATTTTGTATTTACTGTTCTCGTCCAAGTTCCAAAGAGGCTTACAAAAGAGCAGAGAGAATTATTAGTAGAACTTGCAAAAACAATGAATGAGCAACCTCCAGTGAAAAAAAGAGGACTATTTGGTTAAGTAGGGCGCAAAATGTCGAATAATTGCATATTATATACTAGATAGCATTTTTATGCTATTTAGGAGGTGTAAAATAGTATGTTACAGAATGATTGTGGCAAAAAGAATAGATGCTGTGTAGATATTATAATATGCATCTTGAGTTCACTAATAACATTCGTAGCGGGCCTATTGATTGGTGCTTTAACAGGGTTAGTAACAGCGCTAGGCTTGGGAGCAGTAATAGCTATACTTTCAATCTTAGCAATCTTGCTAATTATAAGAATTATCAACTTGGTTTGCAGCAAAGATAAGAAAGACGATTGTTGTTGTGATTATGATAAATACTGTTAGTTGATTGCAAACAATATCTATATTTTAAGCTAAAAGTCGCATATAAAGTGCGATTTTTAGCTTAAAAAACTATATTAAAAAACTATATAAAAATTTTTCTTGACATCAAAAGAAAATAAGATATAATTATAGGTGTTGATTATAAAAAAAGGGCAAGGTTATGTCTCAGGAAAGGAATGATATTAAATATGGAGAAAGTTGAAGAAAATAATACAAATAAAAAAGTACGTAAAGAAGCTAGTTCGGGTTTAATAATAACAGCCATAGTTTTATCTTATTTTATAGGGTTTGTAACAGGTTTTTTTGTTATAAATAATGCAATTGTTTAGTCTGATTCTTCCAAAAAAAGAATGTTTACTAGATGAAAATGAGTGGTACACGCGGTTACCACATAATAAAAAAGTTTGTACATACAACAAAAGATGTTAATAAAATAACATCTTTTTGTTGCTATTTGTATGAAATTAAATCAATTGTAATTATATACCTAATATTCTTCTAGCTCTAGCCACATCTTCGGTTGTTGCATTAGGGACATCTTCTAGCTCATAGTTACAGCCCAAATTTTCCCATTTAAACCTACCTAAATCATGATAAGCTAATATCTCTACTTTTTTCACATTGCTTAGGCCGGACAAAAAATCTTTTAAGTCTAATAGGTCATCTTCATGGTCTGTAATGCCTGGTACTAATACCTGTCTAATCCACATTTCCTTATTTACTTGACTTAAATATTTTGCAAATTCAAGTTCAAGCTTGTTTGACACGCCTACCAAATCTTTGCATATATCGTCATTAATACACTTAATATCAAGCAAAAACAAATCTGAAAGTTCAATAATTTTCTTCATTTTCTCAGTTATAGGGAAGTTGCCTGAAGTATCAATTGCAACATGTATTCCGTGCTCTTTTAATTTAGGCAATAATTCTAATAGAAAGTCCTGCTGCAAAAGAGGCTCTCCACCAGAAAGTGTAACGCCACCACCAGATACGGTAAAGTAATTTTTGTATCGCAATATCTTAGAGATAAGCTCATCTGAACTATACTCCATACCTGCATTTACAGCCCATGTATCTCTATTATGGCAGTATTTACAACGAAGACCGCACCCTTGAAAGAACACTACAAATCTTATTCCTGGCCCATCAACTGCACCAAAAGATTCAAAAGAATGTATTCTACCTATTATTTTTTTGTTAGAATTGAGTTCTTCAGCCATCATTCCCTCCTGTAATCATGTTACTTATTGTTTTCAAAAAAATTGCGTTTTGGCTAGAGAACTAGCCAAAACCAAATACATAAATTCTATAATTGTTTAAAGAATTGTGTTTTAGCAAGGCGAACTAGCGAGAAAACCGCAGGCGTGCTTTTTGCACGTTGAGGATTTTCGATGCGACGTTCAACACAGCTAAAACCAATTATCTAAACAATTAAATACGTTCGTGGATAGTACGATGAATAACATCCAACTGCTGTTCCCTCGTCAATTTAATAAAGTTTACAGCATATCCTGAAACACGAATTGTAAGTTGAGGATAATTTTCTGGATGTTCCATTGCGTCCATCAACAATTCTCTGTTAAATACATTTACATTGATGTGATGCCCTGTTTGTTTGAAATATCCATCAAGCATGCTTACTAAGTTATTAACTCTTGTAGCTTCGTCTTTTCCAAGTGCTGCTGGTGTTATAGAGAATGTGAATGAAATACCATCTTCTGAGTACTCATATGGAAGCTTAGCGATTGTGTTCATAACTGCTAAGGCTCCATTTGCATCTCTACCGTGAAGTGGGTTTGCACCTGGTCCAAATGGTTCTCCCGCTCTACGGCCATCTGGTGTGTTTCCTGTGTTTTTACCATATACTACATTTGAGGTTATTGTTAAAATAGAAAGAGTATGTTTAGAACCTCTGTACGTGTGATGTTTTTGTAACTTTCTCATAAATGATTTTACTATTTCTACTGCAATCTTATCAACCCTGTCGTCATCGTTTCCATATTTTGGGAAATCTCCTTCGACTTCGTAGTCTACTGCTAAACCGTTTTCGTCTCTAATTACTTTTACTTTTGCATATTTTATTGCAGATAGTGAGTCGGCAACTACTGAAAGTCCAGCAATTCCACATGCCATAGTTCTTAAAACATCTTCATCTCTATCATGCAATGCCATTTCTAATGCTTCATATGAATATTTATCATGCATAAAATGAATTGCATTCAATGCCTTTATATATATTTTGGCAACATATTCCATCATGTTGTCGAATTTTTCCATTACTTCGTCATAGTCTAGGTATTCAGAAGTAATTGGCTGATATTTTGGAGCAATTTGCTTTCCAGAAAGCTCATCCTTACCACCATTAATTGCATAAAGTAGAGCTTTTGCTAGGTTTGCTCTAGCACCAAAGAATTGCATTTGCTTACCTATTTTCATTGCAGAAACACAACATGCGATTCCGTAGTCATCGCCAAGAGTAACTCTCATTAAGTCATCATTTTCATATTGAATAGATGATGTCCTTATAGAAATATCTGCACAATAATCTTTAAAACCTTTTGGCAAATTATTTGACCAAAGTACTGTCAAATTTGGCTCTGGAGCAGGGCCTAATGTATCTAATGTGTTAAGCACTCTAAATGAATTTTTTGTAACTAATGTTCTACCATCAACACCCATTCCACCAATGCTTTCAGTTACCCAAACTGGGTCTCCGCTGAATAAGCTATTGTATTCTGGAGCTCTTAAAAATCTCACCAATCTTAATTTTATAATAAATTGGTCTATTAACTCTTGAGCTTGTTCCTCTGTTAAGGTGCCATTTTGCATATCTCTTTCAATATAAATATCTAAGAAAGTAGAAGTTCTACCTAAACTCATTGCAGCACCATTTTGGTCCTTTACAGCTCCTAAGTAGCCAAAATATAGCCATTGAATAGCTTCTTTAGCATTTGAAGCAGGAACTGAAATGTCAAAACCATATTTTGCAGCCATTGCCTTTAGGTCGTTTAATGCCTTAATTTGGTCAGATACTTCCTCACGACGTCTTATAATATCCTCTGTAAACTCGTCTGTATCTAGTACCTCAAGCTCGACTTTCTTTTCCTCTATTAATCTATCAACTCCATAAAGAGCAACACGTCTGTAATCTCCAATAATTCTTCCACGACCATATCCATCAGGAAGACCAGTTAAAAGGTGAGAACTTCTAGCCGCTCTAATGTCAGGTGTATATACCTCAAAAACACCATCATTATGAGTTTTTCTTAAATTATGATAAATATATTCTGTTTCAGGGTCAACCTTAAAACCATAGCTTTCAGCAGATTTCTCAACTATCCTAATACCACCATTTGGCATAATAGCTCTTTTTAAAGGGGCATCTGTTTGAAGACCAACAATTTCCTCTAGGTCTTTATCAATATATCCTGCATCATATGCATTTATTGAAGATGGTGTTTTACAATCAGCATCTAAAACTCCACCATTTTCTCTCTCTTTTTTATAAAGTTCTAAAACCTTATCCCATAACTTTTTTGTCTTTTCAGTAGCTCCAGCTAGGAACGTACTATCTCCTTCATAAGGTTTGTAATTGGCTTGAATAAAACCACGAACATCAATTTCGCTTGTCCATTCACCAGACTTATTAAAGCCATCCCATTGTTTAAAATTAGTTTCCATTTAAATTTCCTTCCTTTCTAAAGGCACAAATTAAGTTGGAAAAGAATTAAATTTTGACTAGGAAAACGAATTTAGAATTTATGAGGCGTACTTTGTGTACGTTGATTAAATTTTAAATGAAGTTTGACAACGTCAAAATTGTAATTATTTTTCAACTTCCTCCTTTTTTTAAATAACTCACAATAAATCATACCACAATAATCGCCAAAATTCAACAACAAAAAAAGATATTATTTATATTAGTATAAATAATATCTCAAATAATATTCAAAGAAAAACATTAATCTTCATTAATAACCTTAGCAATTTTATAAATTAATTTTTGCTTATCAGAAGTTGTATTTTTCAAAATATCATCAAACTCTGAATCTAAATAAGTGCTAGAGTTATTAGATGAACCATTTAGTATAGAGCCTTCACTAATACCTAAAATGTCGCAAATTTGGCTCAATCTCTTTAAACTAATATGTGAGCTACCACGTTCAATTCTACTTAAGAAAGCGATAGATACATCTAGCTTTTCTGCTAATTTTTCTTGAGTTAAACCCCTATCTGTTCTAGCTTTTTTCAATCTTTCTCCAATAATATTATAATCTAATGCCATAAAAACCTCCATTCGAGCAAAAGTGCTCTAATAAATTTAATAATTCCCCTAAATCTGAATTGAATATAGCATGTATACGAAACAAATTACAGAAACTATAAAGTAAACATATACACAGTTAATACATACTATTAGTATGTTTTACAGAAAAAAATTTATTTATAAAATGGACAAAAACCCAGAAAAATGGTATACTTGCGGGGGAACAAAATGTTAAGAATTGGAGATAGAAAAAATGCAAGAAAAAATGAATAATTTTTTTAATACAAAATTAATTCGGAAGAAAAATACTATATTATGAGAAAATAAACTCAACACAAAATGAGGCAAGAAAATTAGCCGAGAAAAATATAGACAATGGAATAATAGTGTTAACTGACAATCAAACAGATGGAATTCGGTACCCATGGAAGAAGTTGGCTTTCAGAAGAAGGAAAAAATATTACCTTCACACTAATATTATATCCAAAGTGTAGTATAGATAAGCTGGAAAGTTTAACCATAGACATAGGAAAATGTATGGTTGATGCAATATATAAGGAATATGGATGCAAACTAGAACTAAAAATGCCAAATGACATAATGCATAATGGAAAAAAGATAGGCGGAATATTGACTCAGATAGTAAGCTCGCGGAGAGAAGATAAAGTACTTACTTATTGGAATTGGAATTAATGTTACTCAGGAGAAGTTTTCACCAGAATTAGAAAACATTGCTAGTTCTTTAAAAAATGAATTTGGAATTGAAATGTCAAGAGAGAAGATAATAGCCGAATTTTGCAATAATTTTGAAAAATATTGCGTGGACAAAAATATAGTGTAATTATAATAAACAGATAAAACACAATAAACCGCTGGAGGTTAAAATGCAAAATTTAAGAGAAGAATTAAAAAGACTTGTTGATGCTAAGTATAGAGATTTTCAAAGTGAATTGTGCCCAAATGTTGAGGACATTATGGGAGTGAGGGTGCCACAGCTAAGAGAATTGGCCAAAAAGATAGCAAGGCAAGACGCAGTGGAATTTTTAGAAAACTATGAACCAGGCTTTTATGAAGAAAGAATGATATATGGATTAGTAATAGGATATATGAAAGAAGATTTGGAGACAAAGTTAAAATACTTGGATAAATTTGTGCCATTAATTGATAACTGGGCAATATGCGACTGCTGCTGTGCCACATTTAAGTTTACAAACCAGAATTTAGAAGCTGTTTGGGAGTATATTCAAAAATACGTAACTTCTCAAAATGAGTTTGAAGTTAGATTTGCGGTTATAATGCTTATGGACTATTATATAAATGATAAATACATAGACCGAGTTTTGGAAATATACAACTCAATAAAGCTAGATGCGTATTATGTGAAAATGGGAGTTGCCTGGGGAATTTCAGTTGCCTATATAAAGCAAAAGGAAAAAACTGCGAAGTTTTTGAAGAATAATAATTTAGATGATTTTACATTCAATAAAGCTATACAGAAGCTGATTGAGTCGTATAGGGTTTGTGAGGGGGAGAAGGATTGGCTTAGGTCTCTTAAGAGAAAGTAGACGTTTGAAAGATAATTGTTTTTGGCGTTGTTAAACTTCGCTGCGAAAGTCCTCAACGTGCAACAAGCACGCCTGCGGCTTTCTTGCTCGTTTGCCTAGCCAAAAAGCAATTCTTTTTCAAACGTAAAAAAGCGGAAGAATTAAATTTGCCAAAATTTAATTCTTTCCCAAACCAAAGGCGAGAAATAGGAGGGATGAAATTGGGATTTGATAAAAGCAAAACAAACAATAAAGAGTATGTTTTAGGAAAAGTGAGGCAGCAGGGCAGTTTGCTGGAATTTGCCTCAGACCAATTAAAAAATGACAAAGAAGTTGTTATGGAAGCTATTGCTCAAGATGGAAATGCTCTAGAGTTTGCAAGCCAAGAGATGAAAGATGATAAGGATGTTGTACTTGCTTCTATTAAAAAAGTTGGGTGGACAGCTTGCTATGTAAGTGATAGGCTATCTGACGATAAGGAAATAATGCTAGAGGCAGTAAAGAAAGATGGACAAGAGCTTTATTATGCTTCGCAAAGGCTTAGAGACGACTACGATGTAGTACTAGAGGCTGTAAAAAATAAGGGGCTAATTTTTAAATATGCAAGTAAAAGATTGAGAGCAAATGAAGAAATTGCGATGGCAGCTGTGACGAGCGATAAGAGAGCCATAGAGTACATTTCAGATGATGAAGTAAAGCAAAAAGTACAAGAAGAATTAAACAAAGAGGAGTCGTAAAAAAATGCGACTTTTTTTTGTCTTTATAATTAAGGATACATTAAATTTCGATGGGAAGTTGTTGAATAAAACTAAAAAATTGGCAGACACTATTACAAGAAGAAGGTGTTTGTATGAAGTTTTCTTGGATAAAGTATGAAAAAGATAATGAAAATTTTAGAATTCCGGAAAGATTGGGTTTGGATGTTTTTAGACTTAACAACCCAGAACAAGTAGATTTAAAGATTAATGAATTAATACAAAATAGATATGACACAATAATTTTAAGTAACGAGATTGCTTCATTTTCCAGTGATATTATAAAAAAATATACAAAAGATAGGGATGTAAAAATCATAATTGCAAGAAGCAAAGAATAATAATAGGTAATATGTTGGAAATGGAGAGGAAGTAGTTTGGAAACATTTGAGGATAAGTTTATTAATTATTTACAAAATCGAGAGAGTTTTTCGAATATAGTTTTTGTGTGTATTGGAACGAAAAAGTTAATTGGTGATTCAATAGGACCGATAATTGGAGAAAATTTGAAAAAGTTTGAGAATGAATTTATCCATGTGTATGGAACTATGCAAAATAATGTAAATTTCATTAATGGCAAGGAGATTATAGAGGAGATTTATAGGAAATATAAAGAGCCGTATTTAATTACAATTGATGCGGCGCTTAGCAACACAAATAAGAGAGGAGATATAGTTTTAGGAAGTGGCTACATGAAAATTGGAAAAGCGCTTAATAAAAGCGTATGTTTTTTCTCTAATATTAATATTAAATGTGTTATAGGAAATTATCACAAAAGCAAGGAGGAAAATTTGCGAGAATTAAGGAGTGTCAGAGCTTCTGAGATATATAGAGCTTCAAGGATAGTGACAGAGGGTGTGAAAAATAGTTTAAAAAAATTAAATATATACGTATAAAATTAGAAAAAGATGGCAAAATTAAAGTAAATAACTTTTTTAGGAGGTTACCATGGATACAAGTAATCTAAAAAATATTGTAGTGCTTAAAAATTTGCCATCTAATTTAGTGGAGGAAGCAATTGTGGTTTTGAAGAAAAATAAGAAATTACATAAGCTTGAGATGGCGGAAGTGAAAGAAAATAAGCTAAAGAGTAATGAGAAGGAAAGGAATGAGCAATATATTGTAAAAGAAGCGGAAATGCTAGTTAAAGAATATACGGACGAGCTAGAAAAGCAGTCTCCAAAATGGAAAAAGAATATAAAAAAGCTTGAGAAAAAATATAAGCTTTCTGTTAGAATGAATTTTCTACTACTCTTTACTACAGTTTTAGGAATTATCTTTAATTTAATATGAATAAAAAATGCCCTGCCTTCATATAAATGTAAAAAATAACAAAGGAAGGGTGTTTTTTTTGGAAAGAACTTTGAGTCAAGAGGAACGTATTAGAAGGGCAGAGGAAATATATAATAGAAGGAAAGCTCTAAATCGGTGTTAGGGTGTCTTCGAGTAATGTGAATAGGACGGAAAAAAGAAAAATATCGTTATTTAAGAAAATGCTTATGCAGCTTGCAATTTGTGCGGTGATTTACATTATATTTTATTTAATAAAAAATACGAATTACATATTTTCAGATGATGTGATAAACAAGACTAGGGAATTTTTATCCCATGATATTAATTTTGGGAATATACAAAGCCAGGTTAGTTCGTTTATTGAGAATAACAAAGACAAGTTCGGATTTTTGGGAATAACGGACGATAACCAAAGTGCAAATTCAGAAGAAAATTCTTTGGCAAATGATGTGACTAACGAAATAGCAGGAGAGGGCGCAAATGTAGTCGGTGGAATAGGTGGAGCAGAGACAAATGAAGTGGTTGAAGATGAGGTGAATGAAGAAAAGAAATCACAAGCTGAGTTAGATATTGAATATATTAAGGAAAATTTTGAATTTGCCCTGCCATTAAAAGGCGCCATAACATCGCGATACGGTACAAGAGAGGCAACAGAGGTGGTTTCTGCGAACCATCAGGGAATTGACCTTGGGGCAGATGAAGGCACGGCAATATATGCGGCAATGGATGGGACAGTTGAAGTGGCATCTGAAGAAGGAGAATATGGAAAACATTTAGACATTACAAACAATGACGTTTTAACACGATATGCGCATTGCAGCAAGCTTTTGGTGAAAGAGGGGCAGAAAGTAAAAAAAGGACAAAAAATAGCAGAAGTGGGTTCGACGGGAAATTCTACAGGACCGCACCTGCATTTTGAAATAAGGAGAGACAATCGAACAATAAACCCAGAAACAATACTTAAGTTTGAATAGGCATTGTAAGTAGAAAATTTTTGCTGAGTAAAAATTCGTTTGAAAAGGAAATAGGTTTATAGGTAAAACCTTCATAAAAAACCTAAATATATATTACAAGGGTTGATAGAAAGAATGAGTATTAAAATTGACTTAAAGATTTTTCTTTTTTTGTTTCTATTTTTGCTAACCTCGCAATTGGAAATATATATAATACTTTTTGTATTTGCGATATTACATGAGCTTGGGCACCTTGTGGCAGGACTAATATTAAAATTCAGACCGGAAGAAGTGCAACTAACACCAATGGGCTTGCAAATTAGATTTAAAACACAAGCAAGAGAAATAAATGCGAAGATTAAGCAAGCAAGGGAAATAAACATTAAAAGAGCAATTATTGCAATTGCAGGACCAATTACAAATTTCGCAATAGCAGTAATAGCAATAGTTGTAGCCTGGGTTAGCGGCAACGCGCAAAATATATACATATATCAAATAATTATATATTCAAATTTCTTAATAGGAATGTTCAACCTAATTCCAATATATCCGATGGACGGTGGCAGACTTTTAAAAGAAGTACTTGCTATTTTATGCGGAAGAAAAAAAGCTTACAAAATTACATATATCACATCCAAAACCATATTAATACTACTCACTGCGGTAGCAAGCGTAGCGATTTTGTATATTCAAAACATAGCAATCTTATTTATCCTTGCATACCTATGGTATTTAGAGATAAACGAGATTAGAATATATAATAGAAGAAAAAATATAGAAAATATAGTAGAGCACTTAAAAATTAGGGAAACTTCCCTTTCTTCAAAAAACATGTTATAATATTAATTAGTGAGCATAGAAAAAGAGGAAGCGGAAAATGTTTAATATAGAAGAAGAATTAAAAAAATTGCCTGGAAAGCCTGGGGTATATATTATGCATGATAAAGACGACAAAATAATATATGTTGGCAAGGCTATTTCGCTAAAGAATAGAGTTAGGCAATATTTTAGAAAAACGAATAAGACAAAAAGAATTGAGAACATGGTGGCTCTGATTGACCATTTTGAATATATTGTCACAGATAATGAGGCAGAGGCACTTATATTAGAGTGTAATTTGATTAAGAAAAATATGCCTAAATTTAATGTACTTTTAAAGGATGACAAAACATATCCGTATATAAAAGTGAATGTAAAGGCTGATTATCCGGATGTCTACATTACAAGAAGGATTTTGAATGATGGGGCGAAGTATTTTGGTCCATATGCAAATGCAGGCAGTGCAAAAGAAATGGTCGAGTTTATCAAGTCTAAGTTTAAAATTAGGCAGTGTAGAAGCTTTAAATACAAGGATAGGCCATGTCTTAACTACCACATAAAAAAATGTATGGCGCCTTGCATGGGGTATATTTCAAAAGAGGAATATGCTAAGCAAATTAATGAAATTATCGATGTTTTAGATGGAAAGACAGACAAGCTTATGAGGCAGTTGCAAGAGGAAATGAAGCAGGCGTCAGACGACATGCAATATGAAAAAGCGGTATATTTGAGGGATAAAATTGTGGCGATTGAGAGAATTTCGGAAAAGCAAAAAGTTTCTAATATCTCCGAAAATGACATTGATGTTATTGGGCTAGCAAGAAGCGATACAAAGGTTTGCGTTGAGATTTTCTTCATTAGAAAAAGCAAAATGGTTGGTAGGGAACACTACTTTCTAAATGAGTTGATAGATGAAGATTCTAGCGAGATTGTATCTGGTTTCATTAAACAATATTATCTGGACAGGCCAATTTTGCCAAACAAAATAATGATTAGAGATAATATAGAAGAAAAGGAAATTATAGAGCAATGGCTTAGCAAAAATGCAGGAAGAAAAGTAGAGATAAAAACGCCACAAAAAGGTGAGAAACTAAGGCTTGTAGAGATGGCCGAAAACAATGCCAAAATAACTTTGGAGAATAAGGAAAAGGATAGAAACGAGATTTTGAATGAGCTAAAAACTCTTTTAGAATTGGAAAAGCTTCCTAGAAAAATTGAATGCTATGATATTTCAAATCTGTCAGGAACTAACATAGTGGCGGGAATGTGCGTGCTTCAAGATGGCACGATAAAAAAGAATTTGTCAAGAAGATTTAGAATAAAAACTGTCTTAGGGCAAGATGACCCAGCGTGTATGAAAGAGGTAATATCAAGAAGACTAGTGCATTCAATAGAAAACCCGAATGGTGGTTTTGGAAAATTGCCAGATGTAATTTTCGTGGATGGAGGAATTACCCAGATTAGAGCGGCTTTGGAGGCAATAGAGGACGTAAAAAAAGAGTATAGGGAAAAAGGCGTAGAAATAGAGCTAAACATTCCTATATATGGAATGGTAAAAGATGACAAGCATTCGACAAGAGCGCTTATTAACGAAAATAGGAAAGAGCTAAAATTAACAGACAACTTATTCAATCTTATTACAAGATTTCAAGATACTGTTCATGATACAGCGATTGGTTATCATAAAAAGTTGAGGGACAAAGAGGTTTCTAAGTCCGCACTAGACAGCATTTCCGGCATAGGAGAGGTAAAAAAGAAAGCACTGCTCAAGAAATTCAAGAGCATTAAAAATATTGCAAATGCAAGCCCTGAGGAGATTGCAGAAGTAAAAGGAATCAATATGGAATTAGCTGAGAGGATAAAAAAAGAGCTTCAATGTAGAAATTTAAAGAATTTTTGAATAATTTTGCATACGAAAGTATGAATATTTTGGACAAGTGCTGAATATCTATATAATATGTAATATATAGATAGGGGGAATTGCAAGTGGAGTATGCAAAAGATATGGTCTTGGACCTAAAAAATGGTCAAGAGGTAAAAAAAGATGATGAATGGAGAAATGCAAAAAAGAAATTTGCTCTAAAAGGAATGCTTTCTAAAATAGGAAACCACAAAATAATAGCTTCTGTTTTAGCAGTAACACTTGGTTTTATGGTAATTGATATGATTTTGATTAGTAGTTTTGTAGATGTTTTGGGCACTGTATAGAGTTGGGAAAGAATACTAACTATAGAAGTGAAATTTGCAAGATTAAAGGGAGGAAGAAATGGAAATAGCAAACAAATGGACCGATTACGAAATACTAGACATGGCAAATGGAGAAAAGCTTGAGAGATGGGGAAATGTTATATTAATAAGACCTGACCCACAAATAATCTGGAAAGAAAAAACTCATCCGGAGTTGTGGAACAAAGCAAATGCCAGATACAATAGGAGTTCTTCTGGCGGAGGTGGCTGGAAATATAACAAAAAAGTTCCAGAAAATTGGCAAGTAAAATACAAAGAACTTACATTTAATATTAAGCCAATGGGCTTCAAACATACTGGCCTTTTCCCTGAGCAAGCGGTAAATTGGGACTGGCTAATTAATAAAATACAAGGGCAGAAAAGAGAAATTAAAGTATTAAACTTGTTTGCCTATACAGGCGGGGCTACTGTAGCGTGCAGCTATGCTGGAGCCTCGGTTTGCCATGTTGATAGTTCAAAAGGAATGACTACATGGGCAAAGGAAAATGTACAAGCATCTGGTTTAGGAAATAGACCAGTGAGGTTTATTGTAGATGATGTGCAAAAGTTTGTGAACAGAGAAATACGCAGAGGCAATCAATATGATGGAATTATAATGGACCCACCATCATATGGCAGAGGCACAAATGGAGAAGTATGGAAATTTGAGGAAAATATTTCAGATTTAGTAAAGCTATGTATAAATGTATTATCAGATAACCCTTTGTTTTTCTTGATTAATTCATATACAACAGGAATTTCTAGCACAGTACTTGAAAATATTTTAAGACTTAATTTGGGAAACAAAGGCAAGTTCTCAAATGGGGAAATAGGGCTACCTATGAGGGGGTCGAAGTTGGTATTGCCGTGTGGTATTTACAGTAGATGGGAGAAATAGAAAATGCAGAAATTGAAAGTAATTTATGAGGAAAACCATATTATAGTAGTGGAAAAGCTAGTAAACATACCATCTCAGAGCGATAAGACCGGTGATTTGGACATGCTAACCCTTATAAAGGAATATCTGAAGGAAAAATATAATAAGCCTGGCAATGTGTATTTGGGGCTAGTGCATAGGTTGGATAGACCGGTTGGCGGAGTGATGGTGTTTGCTAAGACTTCTAAAGCGGCTGCGAGACTTAGCGAGCAAGTGAGAAACAAAGTGTTTGAGAAAGAATATTTGGCCATTGTGAATGGGAAAATGGAGAGTGAGAAGCGGCACACTAGAGGACTATTTGCTTAAAAATGAAAAAAAGAATATGAGCAGGGTTGTAGATGAAGGAAGGAAAAATGCAAAATATGCCAAACTGGACTATGAAGTGCTTAAATATAATGAAGAAATAAATTTGGCTGTGCTAAAAATAAAGCTACATACAGGAAGGCATCATCAAATTAGAGTACAGCTATCCAGCAGAGACCATAGCATTTATGGCGATGCGAAATATGGCGGAAGGGGGCATGGCAAGCAGATAGCACTTTGGGCGTACAGCCTTACCATAGAACACCCAATCACAAAGGAAAGAATGAATTTTAAAGATTTACCAAAATTAGAAGGTAGTTGGAAGATTTTAGAAGATGTAAAGATTACAGGATAGTGTTTTAAACACTATCCTATAATTTTTATGTGAATTTTACAAAGATGCCGAATAATTTTGCGAAAATGAAAAAAACAATTTTTTGTATAATATCAATTTGCTTTTGTATAGGAAATGAAAAAAATGTCGAATTTCGTATTATTATAATCTCAGTTCAAATGAGGTGAGCAAATTGATAGAAAAATTTTGTAATTATATTGTAGCCAAAATGAGGAAGAAAATTCCAGATATGACAGATGAAAAGACAGAAATAATTCTCTATGGCCTGCAACTAATAATAGGAGAAATACCAAAGTTGTTTATTATGTTTGGACTAAGCTTTTTACTGGGAATAGGTTGGTATATGGTATTTTTATACATCGCATTATTGCCATATAGGTCTGTTTCAGGAGGCTTTCACTTACATACACATCTCGGCTGTATAATAGGAAGCGCAGTTTTCTATTATGGAAATATATATTTAAGCAAATTTTTGGTACTAGACGACTTACAAAAATATATTTTAATAGCACTTAGCTTGATATTTGGTGTGCTAATGATAAGTATGTATGCACCAGCAGATACAGAAAACTTACCAATTATTAGTAAAAAAGAAAGAAGAACAAAGAAAATTTTATCATACATGACTTTGAGCTTAACTTTGATAGTAGCGCTATTTGTACAAGATAGCACATTATCAAATATATTGATAATTGGAACAATTGTGCAAACAGTGTCAATCACGAGAATTGCATATAAGCTTACAGGAAATAAATACGGTTATGAAGAATATGCAAAAGCTCAGGAAAGTTAATCTAGATAATAAACATTAGCCGGCAATGTTTTATTATATAAATTTTCGATAATGCAAAGTGCTCTAGAAAATTGAGCAGAAGAACATTATCCAGTAAATTTAAAAATTAGGGGGAATTTAATATGTTAAAAACACTAGCAAAAGTTGCTGAAAAATACGCTAAGTCAACAAATTCGGCATGCGCACTTATGGGATTTTTCCATCAACCAAAGATGCCAGCAGCTTTGATAAAAAAAGATTAATTAAATAAGGAATAACAACTATTAAAAACTATAATTCGACAAAACTAAAAAATAGCCTCTACCTAGGCTATTTTTTAGTGGTGTTATTTGTAAATCTCAAACTGCTGTGTGAAGAACTCCTTATCTTTCGTAGTATATAAATTCAAATTATTGTTATGCATTAATATTTGTCTTACTTTCCATAGTCCAAGACCAGTATGGTTTTCCTTAGTTGAAACACCTTTTTGATAAATTTCCTCTGTGTTTACATCTTTGTTATTGTATGTATTTTGAATAATTACTGTAATCATTTCATTGCTTACTTCTTTTCTAAAAGTAACATTAATAAGTTTTTTCTCACATTCTTTTGCAGCGTCAATTGCATTGTCTAATAAAATACCAAGAATTCTGGTGAAATCATATATTTTCATGCGAGTTTCAATCTCGTTTAAGTCTAAGAAAACTTTAAGACGTATTTGCACATTTTCCTTATCTGCTTCGTAATACTTAGTTGCTAGGATATAGTAAATTGCCGGATGATTTATTACAGAAGGTGATAATGCTGCTAAATTATTTGTTCTGTTACATTCTTCTAATAGTTGATTATAATATTTTTTCAAACCTTCAATATCTTCATTTACTACATAACCGCCAATGCTGTTCACGATATTATCAAAGTCATGTTTGAAAGACCTGACTGTATCATGCAAAATTGTTAAAGAGTGAATGTGTCTTTGTGCACTTTCTAAATCTCTTTTGGTAGCTTCAAGTTTTGAAATATTTATAATACTCGCAATGCTAATTGTAAAATAAATAATTAAAACCAAAATGTTGATAATAGATACAATTGCAGGCATTGAGCTACTATAAAAAATTAGTAGTACAAATTGTATACACAACACTATTAAAACTAATAATGCACTGGCTACTAACAAGAGTTTGCTTTTGTTTGACAAATTCTCAAAAACATTTATATTTATTTTGAAATATTTAATTAATTTAGTTAAGAAAAACATAAAAATGTAAATACTTAAACCTATAATTAGTCTATATAAAGGTATTACTACAACGTCTAGAGAAGGCGCATTCAAAATTATTAAAAATAAATTAGCAAAAACTGATTCCAAAATTGAAGTTACAATAAGAGTAGTCACTACTGCTAGTAGTGTTTTAATAAAGCCAGGCTTCAATATAAAGAATATCAATATAGGCCAAGCAATTAAAACTATAAAAAGTTTATATGAACTAGAAGCAACCAAACTAATTATAGTTCCTACAGCACCATAAACTAACACATAAATAATTTTTCTCTTTTTACTAGCATCTATGTTTAATATAGTTGTAAAAAATAACATACCAATAAACGCATCTAAAAAATTAATTGGTATAAAAAGTATCTTAGTCAATGGCTCATTCGGCGTTGTTAATGCCGACCATATCGTTTGTAGAATATCCATCTTTCAAAACCTCCATAAAATCATTTTTATATTTCGGACCAATATAGCACTTATCATTTGAAGAAAAAGAAATACAATTGTCGACCATATTAATTCCAGCTATCTTGTCCACATTCACAATATAAGACTTATGACACCTTACAAAATTCTCAGGTAACATTCCAGAAATCTTATTGAACGAACTATAAGTCGAATAATCTCTTGTGTCTGTGTGGAATATTACCTTCATACCATCTTTTCTTATAAATCTTATACTATCTTCTTTAATCACAGTTTTGTCATTATCAAGGTGAAGATATTTTGTTCTATCATCAAAAATGTCAGAATACAATCGCAGAATAGTCTCCTCAAATCGTTCCTTAGTTAATGGCTTTTGCAGAAAGTCGAATGTTTTATACTTGTATGCAACCATACCAAATTCAAAATGACCTGTAATGAAAATAATATAAACATTCTTATCAACCTTCCTAATTTGCTCTGCAATCTGCAAACCAGAAGTATCGGACTTCAAGTCTATATCGAGTAATAGAACATGAGTCGGTTTTGTTTTTACGTATGATAATAGCGCTATTGGGTCATCTGTTGTAAATGTTATTTGACCTTTTAGATTGTGTGAAATCAAAATGGTCTCCAACATTTTAGACAGTTTGTCAATAGCGCTAGAATTATCATCGCACAATACAAAATTTAACATCTTTATCCTCCGTATATATATTAAAATCAACTGGTTCAGGAAATTAAATAACCATTTTTTTCCAGTTTTATTAATAATATAATCTAAAAATTTTGGCTTGTCAATACATATTTTTTAGAAAAAAGAATTTATTTGTCGAATTTCGTTTTGGGGACAGGTCTCACAGCGAAAAAAATTTCGTTTTGGGGACACATCTTGGAAGAAAACAGCTTTCTAAAATTTGCACTTGGAGGTAGGAGACATTCCTTTTCGTCCACGTTCTTGGACTTTTGGGACACTGCGGTCTGTCCCTTTTCTCCAAGTTCTTGGACGTTTAGGAGTGTCCTCTACGTCCAAGTATTACGAAAACATTACAGAAATATTACAATTTTGTTACAATTGAAAGAAAGTATTGCGAAAGTGATGCTGACGTGGTAGAATTAAAACGTACTTGTAGTTTTCGAGATAATTGTTTTTGGCGTTGTTAAACTGTGCTGCGAAAGTCCTCGAGAGAGCTTGTGGTAGAAAAAACATGCACATCTGATTGTGAAAAGAAACAAGTATTGCTAGGCAAAATTTAGTTGAAAAGCGGAGGCGTGCTTTTGCACGGTGAGCATTTTCAATCTAAATTTTAATAGCGCAAGACGTAGTTTATTTTCGCAACCAAGTAAAACGAAAACAATGTGCAAAAAAGAGGAAACCAAAAGTTACATAACATTTTTTGAAGAAAAAAGGACGTGAAAAACGTGTTTACAAAAACTGGAAAAAAGGAAAGTGAAAAAATGATAAAAAGAAAAACCGCTGAAACTACTGGGAGAGTAGAGAGAGTACTTGCCAAAAGAATGCTGATAGTATAAAATAGGCATGTAGAAAAAGAGAAAGAGAGGGAGAACGAAGGAAGATGAGAGAGAGACAAAA
>CALXSA010000022.1 GCA_944390995.1 uncultured Clostridia bacterium | reverse complement strand
GAAGTGGAGAGAAGTGGTAGAAAGTGGTTTAAAAATGGAGTGAGGTGAAACAAAGTGCTTATCGGTGAATATGAACATTCTCTAGATGCTAAAGGCAGATTGATAATGCCTGCTAAGCTAAGAGAAGATATAGGCGAAAAGTTCATAATTACAAAAGGACTTGATGGGTGCTTATTTGGGTTTTCACAAGCTGAATGGAACAACTTTGAAGAAAAATTAAAAACACTTCCACTTACAAACAAAAATGCAAGAGATTTCGTAAGATTTTTCTTGTCAGGTGCGACAGAGTGCGAAATTGATAAACAGGGCAGATTTCTAATTGCTGGTAACCTTAGAGAATATGCAGGTATGGAAAAAGAAATTGCAATAATTGGTGTGGGTACCAGAATTGAAATTTGGAATAAGGAAAAATGGAAAAAGTACAACAGTGATGAAAATATTTCAGCTGATGAAATTGCTGAAAACATGACAATGCTTGGTATATAACTTTTATTAAAAAGTTTATATAAAAACAAAAGATAAAAATATAAAGTACAAAAGATTTTTAATCCTCATTTGTAAACAAAAGAAAAAATTAATTATTTACAAAAGAAAAATGGACAAGTTAAACTAAAGACAAATTTTAAATCAAACTAAAGAAAAATTATTACGTGAGAATTTAGAACTAAAGATAAAATTATTATGAGATTACAACAAAAGACAAATTATAAAAGAAATTTAACAAAAGCGCTAATAAAACAAAAGATATGCTTAGAAAATAGAAAATTTATATTTTCTATTTTCTAAGAGCTATAATCGCTAATGCCTTTGAGATTTCCTCATTTCAATCGGAAACTCAAATCGGCAAGAACAAATAGCGACATAAAGTCGATTTGTTCAGCTCAAAAGATGAAATGTTGATTGTTTATACATAAAACATTTACAAAAGATAATGCATTGTAAATCAATGTGAAAGTACCAGAGAAAATATTAAAAATACATATGTACTAAAGCAAAAGAATTAAAAATAAAGAACAAAGGATTGAAGTTAAACTAATGAAAAAGCTTACTATAAGGTAATTTAAGAGATAGCATACAGTTGGTATAATAACATACCAACTGATTATGCTATAAAATATTCTATGGGGTGTAGTCATTGGAATTTAAGCATAAAAGCGTATTATTAAATGAATGTATAGAAGGACTAAATATCAAACTAGATGGCATTTATGTAGACGGAACGATGCGGTGGAGCAGGTCACAGCGAGGAGATTGTAAAAAGATTATCTGAGAAGGGTCTTCTCATTGGTATTGATAGGGATGAGGAAGCTCTGGAAGCTGCGAAACAAAGACTGAAAAACTACAAAAACGTGAAATACATCCATGGAAATCACGATGAAATTAGAGAAATACTTGATGAACTTGGTATAGATAAGGTTGATGGAATATTATTAGACCTCGGAGTGTCGTCATATCAGCTAGATGAAAAAAACAGAGGGTTTAGTTACATGCAAGATGCGAGGCTAGATATGAGAATGGACAAGTCGCAGGAACTTACAGCAGAAGATGTAGTAAACGACTATTCAGAAGAAGATTTGACAAAGATTTTCGAGGAATATGGTGAGGAAAGGTTTTCTAAAGCGATTGCAAGAAATATTTGCAAGGCAAGACAGGAGAGAAAAATAGAGACTACTGAGCAGCTTGTGGACATTATAAAAAATTCTATTCCTATTTCAAAGCAAAAAGATGGACATCCAGCTAAAAGGACTTTCCAGGCTTTAAGAATTGAGGTTAATAATGAAATAAAACCATTATACAATACGGTATTAGAATCTATTAAACTTCTTAAAGAAGATGGAAGAATAGCAATTATTACTTTTCATTCACTGGAGGATAGGGCAGTTAAGGAGGCCTTTGTAGAGGCTCAAGGAAAGTGTACTTGCCCAAAAGATTTACCATATTGTATATGCAATTATACTTCATATGGCAGGATAATAACGAAAAAGCCAATACTTCCGTCTAAGGAAGAACAAGAGGAAAACAGCAGAAGTAGGAGTGCTAAATTAAGAATTTTTGAAAGAGGTTGAAAAATAATCGCAAAATTGCGATTAAAAATAATATCATATGATAAAAAAATTCTAAAGAAAAGAGGTGAGATAACTTATGGCAAATTACAGGTATAGTAGATACCAGTACGAGACTAGCCCTAGAAAACTAGAGCCAGAATATGAGCCAGTTAGAGAAAATTACCAAAGGAAGAAAACTTCCACGATAAGTAAGAAGGCGAGCAAGACAAAGCAAAAAGCTCAGCTTAAATCGCATATTAAAGCTATTATTTATGTGCTATTAATATTTGCTGCGTTGTTTGTTATAAGTTATAGGAACTCTTTAATAAATGAAAGTTTTAATCATAATGAGAGCTTGAAAACTCAATTGTCTGCAATACAGAAAGAGAATGAGCAATTGAGAGTAAGCCTTGAAAACAATATGAATTTAACCAATATTGAGAAATTGGCTGAAAAGAGACTTGGTATGCAAAAGTTAGATAACAGCCAAAAGGTATATGTAAGTTTGGATAAGAAAGATTATGTCGAGCCAGCGAGTGAGGAAGTAGTAATTCAGGAAGATGGAGACTGGGTTAATAAGATGTTAAATACTATATTAGGAAAGTAAAGATTAAAATATTATTATAGATATTTTAGTCTTTTTTTTGTTTGTCTGAATAAAATTGTTTTAAGAAAAAATTTAAAAGGCATCGATAATTAATTCCGCTTTTAAATGCAACTGGGAAATGCTTGTGCCTCAAAGGGGGAATGGTGTTGGCAATGAGAAAGGCGCGAAAAGCAAAAGTGAGCAAAAGCAGAAATGAGCTTAATTCAAGATTTAACAAAAAAGAATTATTAAAACTAAAGAAAAATACTAAGCAGGAGAAAGAGGAAAATATAGAGAAATTAAAAAAGAAACTAGAGAATAAGCAGAGTAGAAAATACAGAAAACAAATTAAAGAGGATAATACAAAAGTAGAGGAAAAACATAGTGAGATAACTAGAAGAAAGAGGATGAAGTACTGGATATTAGCAGTTTTTCTTGTTGCAATTATTTTTATAGTTAGAATTGCATGGATACAATTTGTTATGGGAGATGAACTGAAACAAATGGCGCTGGAACAACAAAGTTTGGATAGGGCAGTAAACCCAAGAAGGGGGACAATATATGATGCAACAGGCAAAACTATATTAGCAGTAAGCAGTACTGTAAATACAATAACAGTAAACCCTAACAATATCGCAAAAGAAGATAAGGAAAAGGTTGCACAGGCTCTTAGCAATATTTTTGACCTGGACTATGAGACGGTTCTAAAAAGGGTGAAGAAAAATTCTTCAATAGAGACCATTGTTAGAAGGGTGGATAAGGAAAAGGCCGATGAGCTTAGAATATGGATGGAGGCTAATAATATAAGCAATGGAATAAATATTGATGAGGATACAAAAAGATATTATCCATACAATACTTTAGCATCTCAGGTTATAGGTTTTTGCGGTTCAGACAATCAGGGATTAGATGGAATAGAAGCAATCTACGAAGAAGAACTACAAGGGGAAAAAGGTAGAATTACAAAAGTAACTGATGCAAACGGCGGGGAGATTGAAAACGAAGGAGAAAACTATATCTCTGCAATTGATGGGAATGATTTAGTGCTAAGCATTGACGCGACTATACAGGGAATAGCTGAGAAATATTTGAAAGAGGCATGTATAGATAATGAGTGTACAGATGGTGGAAACATTATTGTAATGAACCCAAAAACTGGAGATATTTTAGCAATGGCAGGATATCCAAACTACAACTTGAACGAACCATACGAAACTACAATAGAGGAATTAAAAGGAAATTGGGATAATATGTCTGAAACAGACCAAGTTAAAGAGATGCAAAAAGTATGGAGAAATAAGGCGGTAGCAGACACATATGAGCCGGGTTCGACATTCAAATTAATTACAGCATCTGCGGCATTAGAGGAAGGAATAACAACAACAGATAAGGAAGGTGAATTTTGCTGTACAGGTGGAATAACAATTGCGGGAGTTAGAATTAGTTGTTGGAGATATTATAACCCACATGGTTCAGAAAGTCTAAGGCAGGCACTTATGAATTCTTGCAACCCGGTTTTTATAGGTCTAGGTCAGGAAATTGGAGTTAGCAAATATTATGATTATCTTGAAAAGTTTGGGTTACTAAAAAGAACTGGAATTGATTTGCCGGGAGAAGCGGGCAGTATATTTTTAAAAGAGGATAAGGTGGGACCGGTTGAACTTGCTACAATCTCATTTGGGCAAAGGTTTGAAATAACTCCAATACAAATGATTACAGCTGTAAGCACAATAGCAAATAAAGGTACATATGTAAAACCTCGTATAGTAAAGCAAATAATAGACAGTCAAACCGGTGAAATAACAGATGTTCCAGTAGAGGAAACTGAGAGGGTGATTTCTAAAGAAACAGCAGAAGGTGTACTTAGTATGATGGGGTCGGTTGTAGCAGAAGGAACGGGAAAAAATGCACAAGTAGCAGGATATTCTATTGGAGGAAAAACAGGAACATCTGAAGATGGGGTAGATACAGGTAAGTATGTAACATCTTTTGTGGGCGTGGCACCTATATCAGACCCTGAAGTGGTTGTGCTAATTACACTTTATAACCCAACAGGAGAAGGCGGACACCAAGGAGGAGGTGTGGCAGCACCAATTGGCTCACAGGTTTTAGGAGAAATACTACCATATTTAGAAGTACAGAAAGATAATTTATCAGAGGAAGATGTAAGGCAAGAAGTTGAAGTGCCAAATATTACAGGTTTGAACATAACAGAAGCAAAAAAAGAGTTAGAGAGTGCTGGACTTGGCATTAGCTATGATGAAACAGAGAAAGATGTTTCAGAAAAGGTAGTTACAAAGCAGGTTCCAGTAGCGGGAATTAAGATTTATGAAGGTACTCATGTTAAGGTTGAATACTAAAAAATAAAGAAAAAAATGTCAAACTATGTACAAAAACAAAAAATAAGTATATAATGTAAACGGCATATTTTGAAGTTAAGAGAAAGGGGTAATCTTGTTTATGGAATTGAAAGCTATTTTAGCAAACTTAGATGGCTTAAAAGTGAAAGGGAATTTAGATATTGACATTCCTAATATACAAAATAATTCTAAGCAGGTTAAAGAGGGAGATATGTTTGTTGCCATAAAAGGGTTTGATTTTAATGGTCATGAGCATATTGAAGAAGCTATAAAAAATGGAGCAAAAGTAATTATGGCTCAAGAGGATGAGGTTGATAAAAACATTCTAAAAACAATCTCAGATGATATAACTTTGGTATTAACAAAAGACACAAGATATGCTCTAGCTATAGCAGCTTGCAACTTTTATAAGAACCCATCTAAAAAGGTGAAACTTATTGGGGTTACAGGTACAAAAGGAAAAACAACAACAACATATATGATAAGAGACATTTTGGAAAAGCAAGGAATAAGAGTAGGTTTAATAGGGACTGTAGCATCTTATGTTGGAGATAAAAAAATTGCAGATAATGATATAACTACTCCAGAAAGCTTGAAATTACAAGAAATATTCAGCAAAATGGTGGAAGAAAAGTGCGAAGTAATTGTTATGGAAGTATCATCACAAAGTTTAAAGTTAGACAGAGTAGCTGGATGTGATTTCGATTATGGAATATTTACAAATTTAGCAGAAGACCATATAAGTGCAAAAGAGCATGCAGATATTGAAGACTATTTTGGCGCAAAATTAAAATTGTTTAAAATGTGCAAAAAAGGTTTTGTAAATGCTGATGATGTGTATGCATCTATGGTTCCTAAGCTTGTGCCAGAATGCCAGATAACAACTTTTGGAATAGATAATCATTGCGATGTACTTGCAAAAGATATTACAGTAACCAACCAATATGTTGACTACAAAGTAAAAATAGGAGATAAAAACGAAAGGGTAAAGGTCTCTATACCAGGAAGATTTAGCGTGTATAATTCTATTGCTGCAATTGCAGTGGCAATGCAGTTTGGTTGTAGTAGCGAGAATATAAAAGAAGCATTAATAAATATAAGAGTACCAGGCAGAAGTGAACTCGTAGACAACAAGTTGGGGCTAACAATTATGATAGACTATGCGCATACTCCTGAAAGCTTGGAAAAGATATTATCTACAGTAAAAATATATACAAGAGGCAGAGTAATTTCAGTATTTGGCTGTGGAGGAGACAGAGATAAGAGAAAAAGACCTATGATGGGAGAAGTTTCGGGCAGAGTAGCTGATTATACAATATTAACATCAGATAATCCTAGAACAGAAGACCCACAATCAATTATCGACGATATAGAAAAGGGAATAAAAATTACTAATGGAAAATATGAATGTATAGTAGACAGAGTAGAAGCTATTAGAAAGGCAATAAAAATGGCCAATAAGAAAGACATGATTGTTTTGGCGGGAAAGGGACATGAAATAACTCAAGAAATAAACAAGAAGAAGTATCCGTTTGACGAGAGGGAGATTGTAAGCAAGATAGTGGAAGAATTAACCAAGAAAAAATAGCAGAGTGAAAGATAGTTGCCAAAATAAGAAAGCGGAAATGAGAGGTAATTGCTAAAACGAAAAAAATAGCTGAGAGAAAAAGAATTGCTGAAACAAAACAGCTGCGTGAAAAAGAATTGCTTTTTGGCTAGGCGCACGAGTTGTAAATGTATGAGGCGTACTCCTTGTACGTTGAATACATTTACAATGAAGTGCAACAACGCCAAAAACAATTATCTTTCACGCATAACAAAGCAAAGGAGGAAAAAAATATGCAATATCAAAACAAAATACTAATACTTTCGTTTGCGGTAAGTGTAGTATTAGCCTTGATAATTGTGCCGATATTGAGAAAGTTAAAAATAGGGCAGTTTGAAAGACAAGAAGGGCCGCAGTCGCATTTGAAGAAACAAGGAACACCGACAATGGGTGGAATAATCATGGGCATAACATTGGTACTCCTAGGAGTATTTGCATATTTCGATTACATGAAAGACCAGGCAGAGGTTGCAAAGGCGATAATTCCACTAATTGGCGTAGCAATAGGCTTTGGCTTTATAGGTTTTATAGATGATTTCAAAAAGTTAGTATTAAAAAATACAAAAGGACTAAGCCCAAAAGCAAAAATGCTTGGCCTGCTAGTGGTTTCGGTTGCATATACAATTGTACTTATAAATGTATTTGATATAGGAACAGATATATACATTCCATTTGTAAAAGAATATATAACACTTCCTGTTTGGCTATATGTAATTTTTGCAGTGCTCGTTATGCTTGCAACAACTAATGCAATAAATTTAACAGATGGAATAGACGGTTTATCTACAAGTGTAACAACAATAATAATTACATGTTTAACAGTAATTTCAATTTTGTTAGGTGTAAAAGAAGTTACAATAGTGGGTGTAATATTAATTGGAGCATGTTTAGGCTTCCTATTATTTAACTTAAACCCAGCAAAAGTTATGATGGGAGATACGGGCTCTCTAATGCTAGGCGGTGCGATAGCAGGAATAGCACTTTACTTGAAAATGCCTTTATTGCTTCTAATTATTGCTATAATACCAATTATCGAGACGTTATCTGTAATGATACAGGTTGCATATTTTAGGAAAACAGGTAATAGAATATTTAAAATGACACCAATTCATCACCATTTTGAGTTGTCAGGTTGGAAAGAGAATAAAATAGTGTCTGTATTTAGCTTAATAACTTTAATATTCTGTGTGATTGGACTGTTTGCAATTTAGAAATAGAAATGTAGAAAACATGCAGATAGTTTTATTGCAATCAAACAAGAAACTAAAGAATTAAAAAGAAGATTTTGCAATTCGGAAAGGATGATATACAGAATGCAAAATAAAACAAAGAGTATGAATAAAATAGGGGGAATAAAAGGAAAAAAGCCGCAAGTTGATTTCATATTAATAGTTATAATAATTATACTATTATCCTTTGGAATAGTAATGGTTTTATCAGCTAGTGCGCCATCAGCACTTGCTGAAACAGGGGATAGCTATACATATGTTACTAAACAAGTTATTTTTGCAGTTATTGGCTTGGCAGTAATGTGGTTTTTTTCTAAAGTAGATTATAGAATATATAAAAAATTATATTGGCCAGTATATTGGGCTTCAGTAGGAGTGCTTCTTTTAGTATTAATTCCGGGATTAGGCGTCGATGCTGGAGGTGCTACAAGATGGATAAACTTAGGTTTTACACAATTTCAACCTTCAGAATTAACAAAAGTAGGAATGATTGTATTTTATGCTGGCTATCTAACAGACCATAAGGACGAACTAAGAAGCTTCACGAAAGGATTTTTGAAACCATTGCTTTTCTTAGTTCCACCGGTAGCAATAGCATTGTTTATCCAGAACCATATGAGTGTTGGTATAGTTATGGCAGCAATTACATTTGTTATGATGCTTATGGCTGGTTGCAGACTTATGCATTTTATTTTAACTGGCTTAGTTGTTGGAGGAATTGGAGCAGCAGGTTTAGGAGCATATTTGGCAACAGCTGGTGAAAGTGCAGCAGATGCGAACTTTAGAATTGGCAGGATATTAAACTATATGGACCCATGGCAAGACCCAACAGGAACTGGTTGGCAAACAATACAAAGTCTTTATGCAATTGGCTCAGGAGGCTTGTTTGGTGTTGGTTTGGGAGAAAGTAAGCAAAAATACCTTTACGTGTCAGAACCACAGAATGACTTTATATTTTCAATATTAGCAGAGGAATTAGGTTTTATCGGTTGTACAGTAGTTATAATATTATTTGCCTTATTCATCTGGAGAGGAATTATTATAGCAATGAAATCGCCAGACATGTTTGGTAGCTTGCTAGCAACAGGAATAACCACACTTGTTATGATACAAGTGGCAATAAATATAGGAGTTGTTACAAATACAATTCCAAACACAGGAATGTCACTTCCTTTCTTTAGTGCCGGTGGTACGGCTCTGGTAATTTTGCTGGGCATGTGTGGTATTTTGCTGAATATTTCGAAGGCGAAGAAGGAGGTCTGAAATGAAAGTTGTGATTGCAGCGGCGGGAACCGGCGGCCACATAAACCCCGGTATAGCTATTGCAAATAAGATAAAAGAAAAGCAGCCAAATTCGGAGTTTATATTTATAGGAACTAATAGAGGGCTGGAAAACGATTTGGTTCCACGAGCAGGATATGACTTAAGAGTAATTGATGCGCACGGCTTGGAAAGAAAATTGACTGTGCAAAACTTGAAAAACCTATATGCAACGTATAAATCAATAAAAGAGGCAAAGGGAATTTTGCAAGAGTTTGGCCCTGATGTGGTTATTGGAACAGGTGGATACATATGCGTTCCAGTAGTTTTGGCTGCAAAGAAATTAGGTATTCCTGTAGTGCTACATGAGAGCAATGCTTTTCCAGGAATTGCAGTTAAATTATTCAAGAAAAAGGCTGATGCAATACTAGTTGGGTTTGAGGATGCCAAGAAAAGATTAAAAGATGCTAAAAATGTAATCGTGACAGGCAACCCAATAAAAATAAAGAAGCTAAACCTAACTGAACAAGAAAAAACGAAAATAAAAGGCGAACTTGGAGTGAGCGGAAATAAGCCAGTGGTACTGGTTTTTGGAGGCAGCCAAGGAGCAAGGAGCATAAATAGGAGCTTCATAGAAATAATAGTAAATAAGAAAAATAAAGATTATCAAATAATTTGGGCAGCTGGTCCAGAACAATACGAAAAAATAAAGGAAAAACTAGATGAGGTTAATGTAGACATTGAAAATATAAAAGACGTTAAGATTGTGCCATATATATATAATATGGAAGAAGTGATGAATGCGTGCGATTTGGTTGTGTGTAGAAGCGGAGCCATGACAATAACAGAAATATCGGTTACGGGTAAGCCTGCAATATTCATACCATTTCCATTTGCTACAGAAAACCATCAAGAGTACAATGCAAGGGTTTTGGAAGGAGTTGGGGCAGCCAAAATTATACTTGATAAGGACCTTAACTCGGAAATATTAAGCAGCACAATTACTGAAATAATAAAAGACCCAGACCAATTAGCCCGAATGGCTAAAAATGCCGAAAGAATTGCAATACCAAATGTAGAAGATAGAATTTATGAGGAAATCAGGAAAGTTGTCATAAAAAAAGTTACAGAATAATGTGTAAATGCATTATTTTGTAGCTTTTTCTTTGATATACAATAATAGAAATTATCATATCAGAAATTGAGGGACAATCATATACTTGAAAAAGAATAGAGATTTAATAGCCCTAATTGTAATTACGAATGTCGAATTTTGTCGAACTGTGCAACACGAAAGTTCTTGCTATTTCAAAAGATTTATAATATATTAAAAAAGTATTTTACTTATAGGAAAGGGGGCCAACAAAGGATGGAGTACAAAAAAAGTTTCTTTGGCAAAACGAGCATTAATAGCTCAGACTCTGAGGAAAAAGAGACTATAGAAGAAATCGAACTAGAGTATTATGAAACGAGAAACTTTAACGAAGAAAACAAAAGAGAATATGGAATTGAAGTGGTAAAAAAGAACATGAAAAATGAAGGGTTTAACATCGAATCAAAAATAGTCAATAACATATCTAATGAAGAAACAGCAATTAGTAAGCTACTAGAAATTATGCTACTTAACAAAGTAACGCCAGTAACAGTCGATGATATTATCTCAGACACAACAGTTTTGGAATAAACCAAAACTGTTGTGTTTGTGTTAGATAGGCAATAAAAAATAAACATTTTGAAATACATTAATATAGTAATAATTTAATATAGCAATAAAGCGATTGACACAAAGGAGAAATTATGTTATTAATATATATAATTTCTCCTTTGTTTATAATAACATATGACATAATATTGGGAGAGATTAGGAAGAATAAAAAGTATTATAGAATAACAAACATGTGCTAAAGGAGGAATTAGTGTGAAAAAACAAGTTTTTCACACTAATGCTATAATCGCTATCGCCCTCAAATTTTCTAAAAGAAAATTTGAGATGGCTAATAATAACCTCTATCATTCTCGCTAATTTTAGAGGTTATTAAATAAATTTTTGTTAGAGCAAATTAGCTCGAATGGAGGTTATTATGAAATTTAGTAAAGAAGAAAGAGAATATATTGACAGAGAATTAGCAAAATCTGATGAAACACAAAGAAGAAATGGAAATAAAACATATACGCTTGAGCAAGTGGCTAGCATGTTAGGAATAAAAAGGGAAAGAGATATAAAATTTGAAAATAGAATTAACTGACGAGGCTAAACAAGATATATTGGTTCGATTTATTTAGATTATTTCAACAGATATTTAATCGTCAAAAATTATTTAATCTTTTACCAAGTCCAGAAAGAAGAAAACATAATTTTAGTTAAAAGAATACTTCATAAAAAGATGAAAAGATAAAAAAGTGTCTGTAATACTTTTTATTCAAATTCCTTAAATAGCTTGCAAAAATAAAAAATATGCTGTATTATACTATATAGACTATTTTTTAAAAAAGTGCATATAATATAGATTAATAATTAATGAAAGGAGCATGTGGTAAAAAGTTTTATCACACGTTAAGTATTATGGCAGATAAATTAATAATTGTTGAGTCGCCGGCAAAGGCTAACACAATAAAAAAATTCTTGGGTGGAAATACAAAAGTAGTTGCTTCAATGGGGCATATTAGAGATTTGCCAAAATCTAAAATGGGAATAGATATTGAGCACGACTTTGAACCTGAGTATATAAATATTAGAGGTAAGGGAGATTTAATTAAATCGCTAAAGGCGGAAGCTAAAAAGGCAAAAAAAATATTTTTGGCAACTGACCCTGACCGTGAAGGAGAGGCAATTGCATGGCATTTGGCGTATATATTACAAATTCCAGAAGATAGTACTTGCAGAGTTACTTTTAACGAAATTACTAAGGATGCGGTACAAAACTCAATAAAAAATCCAAGAAAAATAGACATGAATTTAACCAATGCCCAACAGGCAAGGCGTGTGCTAGATAGAATTGTTGGATATAAAATAAGTCCAGTTCTTTGGAAAAAGGTAAGGAGAGGCCTATCGGCAGGTAGAGTGCAATCTGTTGCAGTGAAGCTAATTGTTGATAGAGAAGAAGAAATAGAGAAGTTCATACCAGAGGAGTATTGGAATATTTTTGCTACTTTGCTTGATGAGGGCTCAGGTAAGACTTTTGTGGCTAAGCTATATGGCAAGGATAAAAAGAAAATTGAACTTCATTCTAAAGAAGAAGTGGATGGTATTTTAAAAGACATCGAAAATGGCAAATATACTGTAAGTGAAGTGAAGAAGGGGGAAAGAAAAAGAACTCCTGCACCACCATTTACTACAAGTACTATGCAACAAGAGGCTTCTAGGAAATTAGGTTTTACTCTAAAGAAGACAATGTCTATAGCGCAAGGTTTGTATGAGGGCGTAAAAGTAGAGGGCAAAGGAACAGTTGGTTTAATAACATACATGAGGACTGACTCTACAAGAATTTCTGACGAGGCAAGAGCAGCAGCGAAGATTGAGATAGAAAAACAATATGGAAAAGAATATTACGAAAACAGATATTACAAAACTAAGCAGAATTCGCAAGATGCTCACGAAGGTATTAGGCCAACATATGTGGACTTAAACCCAGAGCAGATAAAGGATAGTTTGACTAAGGATCAATACAAGCTATATAAATTAATATACAACAGATTTCTTGCAAGCCAAATGCAGGCAGCAGTTTATGATACTATTTCTGCAAATATTGATGTGAACAATTATAACTTTAGGGCAACAGGTCAATCGCTTAAGTTTAAAGGCTTTATGGTGCTATATGTTGAAACTCAGGACGACGACAAGGGTGAGGACAAAGATTCTTTTGTGCCAGACCTAAAGGAAAACCAGGAAGTCATTAAGCAGAAAATAGATTCAAAGCAAAGTTTTACAGAACCACCACCAAGATACACGGAGGCAAGTTTGGTAAAGGCTTTGGAAGAAAAGGGAATAGGAAGGCCAAGTACTTATTCTCCAACAATCACAACTATTTTGGAAAGACGATATATAGAAAAAGAGCAGAAGCAATTAGTTCCAACAGAACTTGGAAAAGTTGTGAATAAGTTGCTTACAGAAAACTTCTCAGATGTAATTAATGTTGAGTTTACAGCTAAAATAGAGGAAGAATTCGACGATGTTGCAGAAGGAAAAGAAAGCTGGAAACAAGTTATTAGAGAATTCTATGGACCTTTTGAAAAAGAAGTTGAAAAAGTAGAAAAAGAACTTGAACATGTAGAACTAACCGAAGAAGTTTCTGATGTGCCATGCGAAAAGTGTGGCAGAATGATGGTTATAAAATATGGCAGATATGGCAAGTTCTTAGCATGCCCTGGTTACCCAGAATGCAAGAATGCGAAACCATTTGTAGAGACGATTGATGTGCCTTGTCCAAAGTGTGGCGGCAAAATACAAGTACGTAAATCTAAGAAAAAGCGTAAGTTCTATATTTGCGAAAATAACCCGGCTTCGTGTGATTATATTTCGTGGAACAAGCCTAAAAAATAAAAAATGTTACAGGATAATGGTTTTAGAAAAAATATGTTACAGAAAGCAAGGTATATGTATATTTTGAGACATTTTTTTGAACAAATATACATATACCTTGCTATAGAGCACAAAAAGAAGTTATAACAACTATCCTGTAACAAAAAACACAAAATTTTAAAGCCCTCTCTTGCAGAGGGCTTTAAAACGTGGTATAATATTAAACTAGAGTGTAAATTGAGAAGGGGTTATCTTAAAATGAATAAAAATGAGGAGCAATATAAAGTTTTTAAACAAGTTGTTAACGCATTTTATCATAAAGATACAGATACAGCAAAGGAGTTAGGTAGCGGAGCAAAGAATTTAACTATAGAGCCTAAAATTATATATGAAACATTTAATAAAACTATAAGAGCAGAGTTTAAAATAGGAGATGGGCAGCTATATAAAATAAAAAGCCTACCTGAATTTTTCGAAAGAATGTTAAATCACGAAGAATTTAAGTATGGTTCAAAATTAGAATTTGTACATCGAAAAGAGGCGTTCAAGGAAGAAGTTTGGCCTCTTTTGGATTTTGTCTTGAAATATGCAGAAATTATAAAATATGCAAATGAGACTGTTGGCAGCTATGGCAAATACATGAGGACTCTTAGCAACGAGTATATAACAATTTCAAATACGGGCTTGGATGAGCTATTTGATGTTTTAAAGGAACAGAAAGTTAATTTTAAAAGAGATTATGTTGATGAAGTAATTGAGTTTAGAGATTATAACCCAAATATTGAATTTGGAATAAAGCAAGAAGAAAATGGCGACTATGTTATAAAGCCTAACATAGACGTGTTTTCTTATGATATTTTGCAAGGGACGCAAAGCATATACATGCTTACAAAAAATGCGTTATACAAATGCAATCAAAAGTTCCAAGAAGAAACTTTAAAACTCTTGAATATATTTAGAGAGAATTACACAAAAGAAATTAGGCTAAAAAGAGAGCAATTTCCAAGTTTTTGCTCAATAATTTATCCAAGATTAAAGGACGAAATTTCTTTAAAGAAAATAAATGAAAAGCTAATAGAGAAATATGTTCCTCAGGAGTTATTTATTAAGTTGTATTTGGACTATGATAACGAAAACCATATTGTTGCGAACATTAAATTTGTTTATGGCGATACAGAGTTTAACCCATTGGATAAAAATGTAAAAGAGATAAAAGTTGCGAGAGACGTAATAAAAGAAAATGAGTATTTGGATATTTTTGTAAATACCGGCTTTATGTTTGACCAAGAAAAAAGCAGGCTTATTTTAGTTGACGAAGAAAAGATATATAATTTTTTATCTACAGAAATAGAAGAATATATGCGAAAGTTCGAGGTGCTCGTAACAGACGAGTTTAGGAAAAAGGAGATTGTAAAACCTAAAATTGGTACTGTTGGAATTAAAGTTGAAAGCGATTTATTGAAGATTGATTTGTCACAAATAGATTTTGATGTTGATGAAATAAAGGAAATTATGCAAAAATACAACTTGAAGAAAAAATATCACAGGCTAAAAGATGGCAGATTTTTATCTCTTGAAGAAAACGATACAATGGACTTCATAAATGGCTTAATTAATAACAATGAAATAGGATATTCTGAAATTCAAAAAGGTGAAATCAGATTGCCTATTTCGAGAAGTATGTATTTAGATAGAATTTTACAAGATATTAATTCAAATGTAAACAAAAGCGATGAATTTAAAAAGATAGTAAGACAAGTCTCAAAACGAGAGATAGAGGATGATATTAAAGTTCCAGAAGGACTAAATGCTTCACTAAGAAGTTATCAAGTAACTGGCTTTAAGTGGCTAAAAGTGTTAGATAACTATAAGTTTGGTGGAATTCTTGCTGATGACATGGGACTTGGTAAAACCATTCAGTTGCTGGCTATAGTGCTTTCATACTTAGAAGGAAACGAAAACCCAAACCCAAGCATGGTTGTTTGTCCAAGTTCTCTTACTCTTAATTGGAAAAATGAAATTAGCAAATTTGCGCCTTCAATAAAAACGCTTGTAATTAGCGGCAATGCGGAAGAAAGAGAAAAGCAAATAAAAAGTATACGAAATTATAATATGGTAATTTCGTCATATGATTTATTGAAAAGAGACATAGAAATCTATAAGAATATAAATTATGAATTTAAGTACATCATAGCAGACGAGGCACAATACATAAAAAATAATAATACTCAAAATGCACGCGCAATAAAAGAAATAAATTCAGAAACAAGGTTTGCGCTTACAGGAACGCCAATAGAAAACTCGCTTTCTGAGCTCTGGTCTATATTTGACTTTATTATGCCGGGATATTTATTTACTTACAAGAAATTTAAAGAGCAATACGAAGTGCCAATCGTAAGGGATAATGATGCCACTGCATTGAAAAAACTAAAAAATATGATAGAACCATTTATTTTGAGAAGAACGAAGAAACAAGTTTTGACAGAGCTACCAGATAAAACAATAACAGTGCTAAATAACGAAATGCAAGATGAGCAGCTAAAACTATATATGTCATATTTAGCAAAGGCTAAAAGCGAGATATCTCAAGAGATTAACGACAAAGGCTTTGAAAAAAGCCAAATAAAAATATTAGCTATATTAATGAGACTAAGGCAAATATGTTGCCACCCATCATTATTTTTATCAAACTATGATGGAGAGAGTAGCAAGCTAAATCAATGCATAGAGCTTTTAAAAGATGCCATTATGTCAGGACATAAAATCTTGCTATTTTCGAGTTATTCTAGTATGCTTGAAATAATAGAAGAAAGCTTGGAGAAAGAAAAAATAAAATATTTCAAATTGACAGGACAGACTCAAGTTGGAGATAGAATAAAACTTGTAGAAGAATTTAACAACAATAAGGACATTAAAGTATTTTTAATCTCGCTAAAGGCTGGAGGTACTGGACTTAACCTAATTGGTGCAGATATGGTAATACATTATGACCCATGGTGGAATTTATCTGCTGAAAACCAGGCTACAGATAGAACTTATAGAATAGGACAGAAGAAAAATGTGCAAGTATATAAATTGATAACAAAGGATTCCATCGAGGAGAGAATATATGAGCTTCAGGAAAAGAAGGCTCAGCTTGCGAAAACTATGCTTTCTACAGAGGCGACGTTTATTAATAGGTTGTCTAAAGAAGATATTGTTGCTTTGTTTGAGTAGGGGCACGCAAATAATTACAATTTTGGCTGTGTCAAAGGAGGAGTGGGCATGAATGAGTACATAACTGTGATTGGTGGAGGTTTGGCCGGGTCGGAAGCGGCTTACCAAATAGCTAAAAGAGGCATTAAGGTCAAACTTTATGAAATGAAACCGGTCAAGTTTTCACCAGCACATAGTAATACAAATTTAGCGGAAATCGTATGCAGTAATTCATTTAAGTCGAATTTGCATACGAATGCTTGTGGTCTTCTAAAAGAGGAATTAAGATTGCTAGACTCCCTTTTGATAAAAACAGCGGACGAAGTGGCTGTTCCAGCCGGACAGGCTTTGGCAGTAGATAGGGAGATGTTTGCAGAAGCGATTACAAAAAAGATAGAAAGTTTAGAAAATGTGGAAATCGTAAGAGAAGAAGTGGGAGACACTGGAGAAAATGTACTGAAAAATTCGGAAAATGAAAGAGGACTTTCTGGAAATCAGGAAATAGAGCCATCCATTTCTTTAAAGGAGCTTGCGCAAAATGGTATTGTAATTGTTGCAACAGGTCCTCTTACTTCTGATGCACTTTCTAAGGAGATTATGGAGTTAACAGGAAGTGAGGGACTCCATTTCTACGATGCGGCAGCTCCTATTGTTGAGAAGGAAAGCATAAATATGGATATTGCTTTTTGGGGAGACAGATATAGCCAAGAAAGAGGAAAAGACGAAGATATAGAGGCGTGGAAAGAGAGAATAAATAAAAACAGCGAAAATAACTATATTAATCTTCCAATGAATAAAGAGGAGTACGAGAGGTTCTGGGAAGAACTTGTAAACGCCGAAGTAGTAGAGCTACACAACTTTGAAAAAAGAGAAATTTTTGAGGGGTGCATGCCTATTGAAGTAATGGCAAAAAGAGGAATAGACACTTTAAGATTTGGCCCTCTAAAGCCGGTAGGTTTCACAGACCCACGAACAGGAAAAAGACCATATGCCTTAGTTCAACTAAGACAGGACAACTCTGAAGGAGAGTTGTTTAATATGGTTGGCTTTCAAACAAATTTAAAATTTGGAGAGCAGAAAAGAGTTTTTAAATTAATACCAGGGCTAGAGAATGCAGAGTTCACAAAATATGGAGTGATGCATAGAAATACATTTATAAATTCGCCAGAATTGCTTGATGAAACATACAATTTGAAAAAGAATAAAAATAGCTTTGGAGCAGGCCAAATAACAGGAGTAGAGGGCTACGTGGAGTCAATTGCTTCAGGCTTAGTAGCTGGACTTAATGCGGTATTAAGATATAATGCTACGTGCGAGAGCTCAAATGGAGAAGGTGAAAATGCATCAAGTAAAAAGGTTATTTTCCCGAAGGAGACGATGATAGGGGCACTGGCAAAATATATCTCAACTGAAAACAAGAATTTCCAGCCAATGAATGCAAATTTTGGCATATTACCAGAGCTACCAGAGAAGATAAAAGACAAGAAATTGAAGTATGGAAAATTAGCAGATAGGGCAATTGAGGAGTTGCAGTCTTGTTAAGAAATTTTGTGTTTTTTTGTTGACTTTTGTAGACTTTATTGATAGTATTAAATTGGTATATTGAAAAAAGGGAGACGAATATAACAATACAATATGGGAAATGTAGATAAAGAGTACAACTAAATTTAATCAATAGGGACCAAGTATACATAACGAATTGACTTTGGCGACAAAATATGGTATAATGAAATATATTTATTGTTGGAGGGATTTTATGAAAAAGTGGGAAAAGAAATATAATGTAATAAAATCAGCGGAATTTGAAAAAAGATTGGATGAATTACAATTAAAATTTGATAGCAAATCAATTACGAGAGAAGAATTAAAAGAATTGGAAAGTTCAAAAAGAAAAAAGGAAAATGTACAAAAAGTAGATAATGTTTTGGAGTATAAAAGCAAACTTGAAGAACAATTAACTAAAGTAAAGGCAGAGGAAGCAAGAAGAAGAAAATTATCTATGACAAGTAAAGAGATGAAAAGACTTCAACATGAATTAGAGGGGTTGAAATCTAGACAAGAGTTTGTACAGAATATAATAGGAAAAGGTAATTTGCCAGAACAAGAGAAACAAGATTATAGAGAAGAATTGATTGGATTAAATGAAAAGATTAATAAAAACCAAGATTTATATTCTAAGACTTATAAAGATAGAGAGGAAATAGAAGGTAGCAGTGAAAAATTGGCATTACTATCAGATGAGGAATTGCAAGGAAAAATTATTGATGTTAGTTCGAAAATTTCGAAATGTAATATGATTTGCGGAAGGTTAGTAGAAGGTTATAGTTGGGATTCAATTGATGTTAAACTTGAAAACTGGCAAGAAAGAGAATTCAGAGGAGAGAAAGGAACACTTGCAAAGATGCAAAGAGCAAGTGAGCCTGTCAGAGAAAGTGCTTTATCTCAATTATCTACGGAACTAGGAAAAGCTCCAGCAGGTAGAGTAGAAGAACATACAAATAGCACAGAGATGGTAGAAATAAGTGATTTTGACTTAGACCATCCTAGAATAGCTAGAATAAAGAATTTATTTAAGAATGCAGCAAGGAGAGTTAAAGACTTCTTTAGAAGAGATAATGCTATTGATGCGGATTTTGTTGAAGAAATTGAGGAAGAAGTAAAAGAAGTAGTTAAAGAAACACCGAACATAGATGATAATAAAGAATTTAGAGACTACATAAAAGTCGTGGCAGAAAAAGGAATGGAAGCAGCTAATCGAGAGAAGTTAGAAGCAAGAAGAAGGGAGCTTCAAAATAGAGAAACAGATAAATCTGAAAAAACAACTGACTCTGATAGGGAAATATAGTAAAAACTTCTAGAAAATTCAGTATTTTCCTTGACTTCAAGGACTAAAAATGATAAAATATTACCGTTAGTATAAAATGCTTATACTGACGGTATTTTATTGTGATAATAATAAGAAACTGTAACACCATTAGCAATTTACATTTATATGGGAGGTCAAGCTCTTATTATTTGAGAAAAATACAATAAAATAAGAATATTATTTTGAAAAGAGGTGAAATTTAAGTGCCAACAATTAATCAATTAGTTAGAAAAGGAAGAAAGAGTTCTACAACTAAATCAACAGCACCAGCTTTACAACATGGTTATAACTCAAGAAATAAAAGACTAACAAACAAAAGGTCTCCACAAAAAAGAGGTGTATGTACAGTTGTAAAAACAGTAACACCAAAGAAGCCAAACTCAGCATTAAGAAAAGTTGCCAGAGTTAGACTTTCAAATGGATATGAAGTAACTTCATATATCCCAGGTATAGGACACAACCTACAAGAGCACAGTGTTGTTTTAATTAGAGGTGGTAGGGTAAAAGACCTTCCAGGTGTTAGATACCACATTATAAGAGGTACATTAGATACTGCCGGTGTTAAAGATAGGATGCAAGGTAGGTCTAAGTATGGTGCCAAGAAGCCTAAAAAATAAAAATTCGAATGATAAGCTACGTCTAACTTCGTTGACCTTCGTATAAAATTTTTTCGATGTACAACACGTACTATCTCAAAAATTTTAACTTGGTCGCCTTGTTATACTTGCTTCTAATTCGAATTTAAGTAATATTTTTAGTTTGAAAGTGTATAGTTATAGCGTCGCATAAAAATTTTTCGATGTACAACTCGTACTATCTCAAAATTTTTAGCTAGCTTTCCTAGCAATACTCGCTTTTGACTAAAATTTGGGAAAAATGGTGCATATATGAAATTACAATTTAAGGTACTTAAATTTATAATAGAATATACGCACTATACGGAAAAGAGTTTATCTTTTCAGAGTAACTTAGGTTATTTGTTTAAATAACCAGAGATATTAAAAATATCAAGAAAAGGAGTGAAGAATAGTGCCAAGACGTGGATATATAGCAAAAAGAGATGTTTTACCAGACCCAATATATAATAGCAAAGTTGTTACAAAGTTAATAAACAATGTAATGCTAGATGGTAAAAAAACAGTTGCTCAAGGAATTGTATACGATGCGTTCAACATAATTAAAGAGAAAGAGCAAAAAGACCCATTAGAGGTTTTTGAGGCAGCTCTTGAAAATGTAATGCCAGTTCTTGAGGTTAAAGCTAGAAGAATTGGTGGAGCAACATACCAAGTTCCAATTGAAATTAGACCAGAAAGAAGACAAACTTTAGGCTTAAGATGGCTAGTTGTTTATGCTAGAAATAGACATGAGAAAACAATGGCTCAAAAATTAGCAGCTGAAATCATGGATGCAGTAGCAGGTAATGGTGGAGCATTCAAGAAGAAAGAAGATATGCATAGAATGGCAGAGGCTAATAAGGCTTTTGCACACTACAAATTTTAAAATTTTAGTGAAAAGCTTCGTCCTACGTTGTCAAGCGTCGCTTAAAAATTTTTCGATATACAACTCGTATTATC